>CAYOPD010000067.1:7234-12847 GCA_964405735.1 uncultured Saprospiraceae bacterium
ATATGGGAAAATTTTAATAAGGAGGCTATTTTGGAGGACTTCCGGAATTCAATGTTAACCCCGGATTAACCTCCCTGTTTCTGAAAATCCACCACCGGCCAGAACGCTTTTTTGGGTTTCAGGTCTTTGTCAAACAGCAGGGGATAATCTTTTCTCCCGCGCACCGGAAAATTATCCAGCCAGCTTCTCCGGTCCGATATATTCCAAAAGGTCACTGAATTCAGGGTGTGACGGTATTTCCTGAAAAGGTCAAAACAGATCTTATACCTTTCAATCTGCAGGTTTTCCATTTGGGGAGTAAACACGCTCAGGCTGTCTTTTGGCCAGGGTTCCCGGCTTTGTTGTCCTTTGGCGTAAACAGAAATATCCAGTTCGGTGACCTGGACCTGCAGGCCCAATTGAGAAAAACGGTGCAGGGTTTGCTCCAGGACTTCCGCTGTGGGTTCATAAATAGACCAGTGGCCCTGCAATCCGACTCCATGGATGGGCACCCCGGCATCCTTGAGATTTTTGACCATCTGAAAGATTTTTTCTCTTTTCACGGGGTTCGTTTCATTGTAGTCGTTGTAAAACAGAAGGGCATCGGGATCGGCGGCATGGGCCCATTCAAAAGCTTTGGAAATAAATTCCTCCCCGCAGATCTTATACCAGCTGGATGGGCGGTAAAATTCTCCCGGGGAATCTGATATCACTTCATTGACCACGTCCCAGGCATAAACGTGGTCCTTATAGCGGCTTACCACCGCGGTAATATGGTCCTTGAGCCGCTGCATCAGCACTTCTTTAGAAACGGTATCCCCGGTTTCCGATTTAAACATCCAGGGAGCGACCTGGTTGTGCCAGCAAAGCGTATGCCCCCTCATTTTCAATCCATGCCTTTGGCTAAATGCGGCAATGGAATCCCCACCCACCCAGTTGTATTCGTTTTCCCTCGGGTGGATAGGCCCCATTTTCATGGCATTCTCCGCGGTCAGGCTGTTGAACTGGCGGAGGATCAGCTCTGCTTCATCCGTTTTTAAGGACTGGGGAGTGACGGCGGCCCCGATGAGGAAATAATCTTTATACACCTGGGCCAGGCTGACCGCATCCTGGGCAAAGGCCTTAATAAAACTGAACTGGACAACCAGAAAAAAAAACAGCCGAATAAACGTGGGACTTTTTTTATTCATACCAATCCTGTTAATCCTATTAACCCTATCAATCATACCAATCTTATTAATCTTACTAATCCTACTAATCCTATCCAAATATATAGTACTTTCATTCTACTAAAAACACCGGCTTTAATTATGAAAAAAATTCAACTGATCCTCCTTCTTTGTTGCTCCGTGTCTTCCATGGGACTGACCCAAAAACAATTCAGGGCCCTCTTGTTTACCAAGACCAACGGCTTTCATCATGAATCCATCCACGATGGGGTGGCCGCCGTGAAAGAGCTTGCCGACCGCCACGTTTTTGATGTGGAATGGCATGAAGATCCGGGACGCTTCACCGACAACAACCTCGCCCGGTACGACGTGATTATATTTCTCAACACCACGGGCGATATCCTCAATGAAAGCCAGCAGGCGGCTATGGAAAAATTCATCCGGGCAGGCAAGGGATTTGTAGGGGTCCACAGCGCTTCCGATACCGAGTACGATTGGGAATGGTATACCAAAATGGTCGGCCGCATGTTCAAGATCCATCCTCCGACGCAGACCGCCCAGCTTCGTTTCACCACCAATAAATTCCCCGGCCTTGAACTCTTCCGGGAGAGCAATCCCTGGACCGATGAATGGTATGAATTCGGCCCGGAAAAAACCACCGGCCTGAATTATATCCTGGCCGTAGATGAAAACACATACAACGCCAAGGTCCAGTGGGGCCAGAACAAAGGCGAAGGCATGGGCTTTCACCCGGTAGCCTGGTATCACGAGTATGACGGGGGAAGGGCCTTTTATACCGCCCTGGGCCATGTGCCCGCGGTGTACAGGGATCCGGCTTTCCTCAACCATTTGTATGCCGGTATTTATTACGCGGCCAAGGGGAAAAAATAAAAGCCAGGTTCCCCTAATGCGTTAATGCTGCAAACCTTGCAGGTGTATCTCTCATACAGGCAAAAACGGTTTTTTTTATTTCAGGCCTGCTTTCTCCTGTGGACGGGTATTGCCTTTAGCCAGGAAGTACGCATCCATTCACACAATGATTACCACCAGGCCGAACCTCTATTCAATGCCATTCGCAACCAGGCCTGGTCCATCGAGGCGGACATTTACCTTGTTGGAGATAAAATCCTGGTTGCCCACGACACAGAAGAACTGGCCTCCGCGCCCAGCCTGGAAGATCTATACCTCAGACCCATTCAAAAACTATACAAACAAAACCATGGCCGCATCAGCAAAGCCAGAGATTATGCTCCCGTCCTGATGATCGATATAAAGTCCGAAGCCGGCACTACCCTGCCCGCGCTGATCCGGATATTCGAGCCTTATACCCGGGTGTTTACTCCGGTCAAAAAAAAGAAAGCGGTCAAGGTGGTCATCAGCGGAGACCGGGGCTCCCCGGGTACCTGGCTTCAGTGGCCGGAATGGTTGTATTTCGATGGCCGCCCTACGGAGAAATACGACGCGCCTACCCTGGACCGTGTTGGATTGATCAGCGACTCTTATTCAAAATATGCCGATACACCGGGCCAAATCACATCCGTCTCCAGTTGGGCCCATGATCAGGGTAAGCTATTGCGTCTATGGGGGGCGCCGGACGAAGCCTCATCCTGGACCCACTTGAGAGCCCTGGGAGTAGACATCATCAATACGGATAGGGTGACGGAATGCAGGAGGTATTTTGAGGGGCGGGAATGAATGTTTTAGATTTTTAATGGTCTGATACAAAATGGGTTCGTGTTATGGCAAATCAGTATGTTGGTCGATAATGACTACTCCCCAAGTTTAGTCTGCAAATCCATCCGCTCATGCAATATCCTGACAATCTCTATGACGTTTGTTGAGATTCTGTAGAAAATAAGATGTGATGTGACTTTTGAAGCGCGATACCCTTTTCGCAAATACTCCATTGATTTGCCGGACTGGACATTTCTGCTTATAAACTCTATTTCATCGATGATCATAAAATAGTACCTGTCGGCCTGTGTCAGGGACCATTTCTCAGCTGTATAAAGCCAAATGTCCTCGAGATCGGCAAGCGCTTCCTTGCTGATGACATAAGGCCATGCACTCATTTGACCCGGTCATGGAGTTTCCTCAAATGTTTTTTGGGGTCAAAATTTTTGACAAAACCACTCTTCTCACCCTTCTCCAGAGCCTGTACAAGCATTTTCTTCTTTTCCTCTTCCTGTTCGAGCAGTCTCAAAGCTGTACGAATTACCTCGCTGGCCGAAGTGTATTTTCCGGAGGCAATTTCAGATAAAATAAACTCCTCAAAATGATCACCCAGCAGAATTGAAGTGTTTCTGGCCATTTCATAAAATTTATATAAAAATACCAATTATTGGTACTTATTTCAAGTGGTCAGCGAACCCCTTCAAATACTACCAATGATCCCGCCCAAAATCATATCCGTTTCCAGGGAATAAGCAAACACGATTCTTGTCCCAAACATTGTTTCTTTGAAGTTGCGGAATTGCACAAATACAATCATCAAAATTGCCATTGAGTGTCGAAAAAGAAAATTGATCACCAATAATACCCGAACCTGATTTATTTCAGCCTCTTCCTGATCTCACTTAACTCAAAAGTCGTATAACACCTCCCTCCAAAAGGGCTCCAGGCTGAATCTTCACAGGCAAAAAGCCGATCGATGAAGTGCTGCATTTCCTCCGTGCTGAGTCGCTGGCCGGCCCGGATCGACTGGTACCGGGCATAGTGCCGGGCCAGTTTCTCCCGGTGATTGATTTTCCGGTCCGATTCTTCCAGGTTTTGCCTTAGCAGGGATTCAATAAAAGCCTGGATGGATTCCGTTTCCCTCCAGTCCACGGGCAAACCGTGCACAATGAAAGCATTTTGACCAAATTCTTCCAGGTCAAAGCCCAGGGATTGCAAACCGGGCAGGAGCTCTTGCAACAACGCTTTGTCTGAACCGGAAAACTGCAGGGTGGTGGGGAAAAGGATCCGTTGACTGTCTCCTTTTTGACTTTCCAGTTTTTTGAGGCATTGATCAAACAGGATTCGCTGATGAGCCGCTTCCTGGTCAATCAATAGAAAACCGGAAGCAATGGGGCTGATGATAAAGGATTGATGGATCTGGTAGGGGGCTTTAGATGCGGTCTGGCCTGCGGTTTCGTCAGTGCTTTCTCCGGGCGTGGCCTGTATTATAGACATATTGCTTCCGATCACGAGGGGCTGATCGGTTTTATCCGGTTTTATGCCTTCGTATATTTTACGCCAGTCCTGCTGGATGGCCGATTCGGTATAATGCGGTTGGTTGATCGTTTGCCCCGGACCGGAAATGGGTGACTGGGTAGAAGCCGGAGTGGATAGGGTATGCACAATCCCGCGGTCCGGCTGGTCAAAGTCCAGCATCGGCTCCGAATATTGGCCAAGGGCATGGCGGCAGGCCACACGGAGGTATTGATAAATGATGCGTTCATCCAGGAATTTGATCTCGTGTTTGCTGGGGTGCACATTCACATCTATCCTCGCGGGGTCGATATCCAGAAACAAAACATAAAAGGGATGGTCCTCCTCCCGGATCAGGGATTCGTATGCGGCCCGGACCGCGTGATGCAGGTAGGAGCTGCGGATGAATCTCCGGTTGACAAAAAGATATTGTTCGCCCCTTTTTTTCCGGCAGGCGTCCACCGTGCCGATATACCCTCCGATATTGACCAGGTCGGTGTTTTCTTCGATGGGCAGCAGTTTGTCACTGATGTTTTTTCCGAAAACCCCCACGATCCTTTGTTTGAGTTGGGTCCTGGGCAGGGCATACAATTCATGATCGTTGTGGTGGAGACTCATTTCAATTTCTGGGTAGGCCAGGGCGATCCTTTCGAATTCGTCCAGGATATTGCGGAACTCCACGGCATCCGATTTTAAAAACTTCCGGCGGGCGGGTACATTATAAAACAAATTGGATATGGAAAGACTGGTACCTACCGGGGCCTGGACCGGCTGCTGGCTTTCTAAGATTGAAGAGGCAATCTGAAGTCTTGTTCCGAGCTCCCTGTCCTGAAGCCGTGTTTTCAATTCCACCCTTGCTACGGCGGCCATGGAGGCCAGGGCTTCCCCCCGAAATCCCATGGTGCGGATGAATTGCAGGTCTTCGGCTTTTTTGATTTTGGAAGTGGCATGCCTTTCAAAAGCCATCCGTGCATCGGTTTCGGACATCCCGCTCCCGTTGTCGATGAGCTGGATCAGGGTTTTTCCGGCATCCTTGATCAGGAGGTGCAAACGGGTGGCTCCTGCATCGATGGCATTTTCCATAATCTCCTTGACCACCGAAGCCGGTCGCTGGATCACTTCACCTGCAGCGATCTGGTTGGCGATAGAGTCCGGCAAAAGTCTAATGATATCCGACATCAACCGGTAAAAGTAATAGGATTTGTAGGATTAATAGGATTTGTAGGAATTGTAGGATGGGTAGGAATTGTAGGATGGGTAGGATGGGTAGAGGTCC
>CAYOPD010000067.1:12947-22117 GCA_964405735.1 uncultured Saprospiraceae bacterium
AGGTCCTAATTGTAAAATTCAATGGGAATCCAGGAAATCTATAATCCTACAAATCCTATTCACCCTACAAATCCTATTAATCCTATTTTCACCACCGACCCCAGCTAAACCCAAACTTCAACGTCAACTCCCCATAAAGCCCTGAAAAATCCGCATCGCTGAATTGATTCAGGTTGACGTTGTTGACAAAGCGGTAGCCCCCGTGGACGCCCACATGGCACCACCTCAATAAATTCAGTTCCGCGCCAAGTGAAGGTTGGACCACAAAAATGCGGTCATAAGGGCCGTTGTCGGGGTCCAGTTTACCATTGGCCAGCATCAGGGTAAAGACCGGATGGACGGCGCGGTAGGAACTGGGCGCGTAACTGACCATAGGACCATTCCATTTCATCCGCATCCGTTCGCCCTCAGCATAAAACCGGTCCGAGGAGCGGTATCCTCCCCATCCCAGGAAAAGGTCTCCCCCAAATTCCACGCCTCCATACCCTCCGCGGAAGTATACATTTTCATCGGCCACCTTTCCAATGGAACTGTTCCAGGCCCCCCATGCCCCGGAAAAACTCATATTTCGCAGGAGGGTTTCTTCACGCTGGGCATGCAGGCCGGCCATGCCGGGAAAGAATAGGATAAGTAAAAAAAGTTTTTTCATATAGATAATTTTAGAGTTAGGCGGATCTTGTAAGATTAAAAGACAGGGTGAATAGGCCTGGTGTTGCATGTCTGGGGTGTTAAAAAAATACAAAAATCGGGAGGTCCACCGCCAAAGTGGTCAGGCGGGCGGCCCGGTTTCTAGCATTCAGAACCATCGACACCCATTTGGCCATCTTTATTAACCTGCAATTTATCATAAGTTCAAAATTTAGGTTCCATCCTGTGACAATTTGGTTTGCAACTTTAATGAAGCGCTATTCTTCATAAGGCCGGTATTTCTTACCTTCAACATAGAGGACAGAAATTCACTCTCCGCACATTCCCCAATAAATTTAATTATATGAAAAACTGGAAAACCTCCCTGTATGTACAAATAATATTCATGCTGGGTATGGGCCTTGGATTGAGCCTTGCACCACAAACCCTTGCAAACCTCCTGCCCTTTGGTCCCGTGAATGAGATCTGGGTCAGGGTCACTGGTCTTGTGGCTTTCGTACTCTGTCTATATTATTATGCAGCCATCAAGCACAACGCAGCCTGGTTTGCCCGGGTCAGCTGTACGGGAAGATATTTTTTCACGGCTTGCCTGGCCTTAACCGGTTATCTCTATCAGCTCCCTATTTTTATTGTCATGGCCATCCTGGAGGCTTCCCTGGCTGCGTGGACACAATGGAGTTTGAGCAATGGAGGTGACCTTCAGAATTGAACTGATCATTCTCAACCCGTTCCATCCTGCTCAATCCACCGCCATTTCCTTCGGATGCCAGAATAACTTTTCAAAATCGACTACCCGGTCCTCTTTCACCTTCACACCTTCTTTCCTCAGCCTGGCCGCCATGGCCGAAGGCGGTTTGAAATGCATCCGGCCACTGAGCGCGCCCTTGCTGTTGACAACCCGGTGGGCCGGGACGTCACGGAGTCCATGGCATTGATTGAGCGCCCAACCCACCATACGCGCTGAGCCCAGGGATAAAAAATCAGCGATGGCACCATAGGTCGAGACCCTGCCCGGAGGGATGTGGCGGGTGACTTCGTAGACCAGGTCGAAATAGGAATTGGAGGACATAGGGTTAGACTTTCTGATGGATAAAGGGTATTAATAAATATATTCCTCAAGCCAGGGCATAAAATTATCACGATGCAGGATTTCCATTGATTTAACCTGGTAGTTCTTCAAGAAGGCGGCAGGGATTCGGGCTTTGCTTGCAGGATTCCATTTGAATTCATAGGCATAAAACGCACCGTCGATTTCCTCCACATAGTCAATTTCACTTTCCCTTGTCCTCCAAAAATAGGATTGGCCGTAAAACTCATGATAGTGCAGAAACCTCCTCCGTTCGCTAACCAAATAATTTTCCCAGAGGACCCCGACATCATTTCTGCTTTCAATTGGCGAGAACTGGTTTATGATGGCATTACGAATCCCATTATCATAGAAATAGATTTTCCTGGAGCTGCTGATTTCATTCCTTAAGTTTCGGGCCAGGGGGGGATGCCTGAAAATAACAAAGGCTTTCTCGAGCAGATCAATATAATTCATCACTGTGGTCTTGTCTGCTTCCACCTGTCGGGAGAGTTCATTGAACGAAACTTCATTTCCCAATTGCCAGGCCAGGGCTTGCAAAATTTTAAGTAGGAGTTCCGGACGTTTGATGCCTCCTTTCTCCAGGATATCTTTGTACAGGTAACTGCCTGCAAGTTGACTTAAGATGACCTTGTCAGAGGATTCATTAAGGATAACCTCCGGATATGAACCCATCACCAGCCGGTGATTCAGGTGAAGCCGCTCATTAAAGGAAGAGAAATGACCGGACAGTTCAGCCCAGGATAATGGATATAGAAAGTATTCCCATTTTCTTCCCGTGAGCGGCTCCCGGATCTCACTGGAAAGGTCCAGGGCCGAAGAACCGGTAATGAATAACTGAATCCCCTGTTGTGCATCGGTTATCATTTTTGCGGACAATCCTATATTTTTTAATCGCTGGGCTTCGTCTATCACGACAATTTTTTTGTCTCCTATTTGTCTCAGTATAAACTGCTGGTTGGGTGTATTCCAACTCAATTGAATTGCCGGGTCATCTCCATTAATATAAAGAAATTGAGGATCAAGGCTGGAGGCTATTTTTTTTATCAATGTGGTTTTACCTACCTGCCTGGGACCTAAAAGGAGGATGGCTTTTTTATAATCAAGCCTTTTTACGATCAAATCCTCCAATTGTCTTTTTATCATTTTTGGAGAGTTAATTCACCAAAATAACGAATATTTAGTGAATTAAATCACCAAATCTGCATAGGTGTAGGAAGTAGTGACTTCGGGTCACCCCTTCTCTTGAACTACTATCGCCGGAGGAATCAGATAATACAACAAAGGAGTCACTATCCGGCTCAGCAGAGTTGAACTGATCAAACCCCCGATCAGGACCATGGCAAGGGGAGAGATCAAAGGCGAATTTTCAAGCACCAGGGGGATCATGCCTCCAATGGCCGTCATCGAGGTGAGCAGGATAGGTAGAAAACGAGTCTCCGCCCCGTTCATGATGGCCTCCCGGAGCTCCATGCCCTGCTCGCGCAAATGGTTGGTATAATCCACCAGCAGGATGGAGTTTTTGATCTCAATTCCCATCAGGGCAATGATGCCAATGGTGGCTACGAATGAAAGGGTCTCATTCCCGATGTACAGGGCCGCCAGGGCGCCTACGATACCCAGTGGAACCACGGAAAGCACGATCAGGGTACTCTTAAAGGTCCTGAATTCAAGGACCAGGATCGCAAAGAGGAAAAATACAGAGATCAGTACGATGGTACCCATTCCTCCGAATGATTCTTCCCGGCTTTCCTTTTCGCCGGCAGCCACGATCCGGTAACCCGCAGGCAAATGAAGCTTATCCGTTTTTTGGGAAATGTCGTCAATCAGTTGGATTGTATTGTATCCCGTTTCCACAAAACTGGTCACCGCAGTATACCTTTCTTTGTTGACATGCTGGATGAGCAGGGGGGAATCCTCAAGGCTGAAGGTGGCGACCTGTTTTAAGGGCACCTGGGCGCCGGCAACCGATTGAACATACAATTGGTCAAAAACTTCCAGGGCCTGCCGGGCATCCGGTTTTCCAAGACTGATCTGGATGATTTTTTCTTTGCCGTCTTCTTCGATCAGGGATCCCGCGTCCAGACCGGCCAGGCCCAGTCTTACCGTTTGTGCAACCCCCCCGGGCAAGACGCCCAGCATCCCTGCCTTTGTTTTATCGATATTTACCCTAAGATCGGTCTTGGGCGTACGGATATCATTGCGTATGGCTATGGTGCCCTTTGTACCGGCAATCACTTCTTCCAGGATTGCGGAATAATGTTTCAGGGTATCGAGGTTATTGCCGATCAGCCTGAATTCAATGGGTGCCGGCACCGGAGTACCCTGCTGGAACATTTTGACTTCCACTTCGGCTTCCGGCAGGTCCTCATAGCTCCTGCGAAGGGAATCGGTAAAAGCCGTGATGGCAGGCACGTCCATGGAGGAGGGTACCTGGACGAGCAACTGGGCATAGGTTGGTGCATAGTTTTGCTGGAACACATTATAATATACCCTTGGATTACCTTTGCCCACATTGGTGCTTACGGATACTACCCCGGGAGTACCGATCAGATCCAGTTCGATCTCGCGCGCGATCCGGTTGGTTTCACCGATACTTGATCCCGAAGCGGCTTTGATATCAATGGTAAACATCGGTTTTTCCGATTTTGGAAAAAGACTGAAACCGATTTTCGGCACCAGCATCAGGCTGGCGGTGAAAATGACTATAGTCCCCAGAATGGTAAGCACGGGGTGCCTGAATGCCCAGCGGAGCAAACCGGCATAAGGATCATTGACATACTTTTTAAAGGCCCGCATGAAAATATTTCCTTCAGCGCGCTCGTGTTTTTGCAATAAAAGGCTGGATAAAAAGGGAATGATGGTCAGGGCCACAAACAGGGAAGCCAGGATGGTCAATAGAACAGCCATTGGCATGCTCCGTATAAATTCACCCGCTCCTTCCGGTAAAAACGCGAGCGGAAGGAAGGCAAAAATCAGCGTGGCGGTGCATCCCAATACCGCAATGAAAATTTGTTTAGTGGCTACGATCGCGGCTTCTTTCCTGGAATAACCCTGCCGCATAAACCGTTCAATATTTTCCACCACTACGATTGAATCATCCACCAGCAAGCCCAGGGCGATGACCATCCCGACAATACTCAGCTGGTTCAGAGTAAAACCGGTGAGATGCAATAAGGCCAGTCCAATGGCCAGGGAAAGGGGGATGCTGATCAACACGACAAACGAAGCCCGCATGCCCAGGGGAAGCAGAGTCAGCAATACCAGGCAAATGGCGATGGAAAAATCCCGCGTCAAGCCACCCAGCCGGCGCTTGACGCTTTCCGCCTGGTCAAAGGCGTGCACCAGCTGCACCTCTTCCGGAAGCCGCGCCTCAAAGTCTTTCAGAATGCCCTCCATCTGTTCCCGGGTGGTGATGATATTTTTTTTGTCTTTCAGGGCGGACAGGATCCATAAGGCCGGTTTCCCGTTTTGACGGGCGATATGATTTTGTTCGGCAAGGATGGGATATACATCGGCCACCTCATGAAGTCGGACCAGCTGTCCTCCATTTCCCGCGTGCACGATGATGTTGCGGATATCATCCACAGTTTTGAGGTCGCTGTTTGTTTTGATATTAAATCGTTTGGTGCCCAGGTCGATGGTGCCTCCGGGAATATTGATATTATTGATGGTCACGGCCTGGATCACCTGGTTGATCCCGATACCCATGGTAGCCATGCGGTCCAGTTTGAGCTGGATATCAATTTTTTCGACGGGCTCTCCCTGGATTTTTACCCATTTCAGGTCTTTGACCCTTTCGAGTTCGCGCTTCAATTCATCGGCCAGGTCGTTCAATTCCCGGGGTGTAGCGGTTTCAGAAACCAACGCGCTCTGAAGGATCACCACATCTGAGGAGGACGCTCTTTCCACACGCAACTCCAATAATCCTTCCGGCAAGTCAGACCGGATTTTATTCATTTCCCGGTTGACATCGTTGTTTTTAGTATCCACATCCACCCCGTAATTAAAATCAATCTGGCAGAGCATCAGTCCGTCGGAGCAAGTGGATACGATCCGTTTGACATCTCCGAGCTTGTAAAGCGCCTCCTCGATCGGGTCGGCCACCAATTGTTCCATATCCGCCGGATTGGTACCGGGATAGACGGCCAGGACGACAAAAATAGGAGCTCCAAAAGGCGGGTCTTCTCCCCTCGGCATATTGAGTAATGAATTCACTCCAAGAGCCAGGGCGAGAATGAATATAATGATGGTAAACTGGTAGTTTTTTACCGAAAATGAAGTCAGGTTCATTTTAAAAAGTTTGAAGGATGTAAAAACCGGCTTATTGAATGATCTGGACTTTATGACCCTCTTCCAGGTAAAAGGCGCCGGCGGTGATGACTTCTCCGATCCCTTCCAGCCCTCCGCTGACTGCAACCCGATCACCCATTATTTTATCGATGCGGACCGTTTTGCGCACTGCTTTGCCATCTTCGATGACATATAGGATACCTGTTCCCTGGTTTGAAGAAACGAGTGCTTCAATCGGTATGCTTTTTAATGAACCCGTGGTGGTTGCCGCGCGGATTTCAACTTTACACAGTAAACCGGCAGCGAGTTTTTGATTTTGTACCGGCAATCGGATTTCAATATCGAGGGTGGCCGTTCCCGGATTGCTCATCTCCGCGACCTGGTCTACCACGCCCTGCAATTGCAGTTCGGGATAGGCTTCAAACCACACCTCCGCCCGGTCACCCTTTTTGATACGTGCCCACTCCTTGTCTGCTACCGCGGCTTTTATTTTCCAGTCTTGCCTGCCCGTTCCCATGATGGCGTAGACCGGCATACCCGGTCCGGCGATCTCACCCTGACGAAGCAGTTGTTTGACTATAGTTCCGCCGACAGGTGAACGGACTTCGGCATATTGCTGGTTGAATTCTGCGATGCGCTGGGACTCTTTGGCCATATCCAGGGCGGTCCGGGCATTTTGTACTTGCTCCAGGGTGGCTACACTGTCTGCATGGAGGTTGTTGACCCGGTCAAAATCCCTGGTGGCCTTGTCGACTGCCATCCTGGCCTGCCTGACCTGGGCAGCAATTTCAGAGAGGTTCAACCTGGCCAGCAAGGCGCCTTTGGAGACCTTGTCCCCTTCTTCGAAATAGGCGTTTTCGATCACCCCGCCTATTTTAAATGCAGGCTTTGACTCGAGGTCCGAGACGAGGAGACCGGTTGCCCGGATGGTGCTGTTGGTTTCCGTTCCGGATACGGGGGCAACTTTTACTTTATGAACCTCCAGGGAGTCCGCAGGGATTTGAACTGCCGGTGCTGTTTTTTCCCGGTTGCAATAAACAAAAAAAAGGGACAGGATCAGTAGGAAGGAAGGGTTTTTCATTTTTGGGGAATTGAATGAGGTTGAAGCAATGGGAGTCAGGATTATTGAATTTTTGTCAGGCTTTCAATTTCAGCGGCCCGTATCCAGGATTCATACAAAGCAATGTTTTGCTGGAGCTGGGCGGAAGTGATCTGGGCCTGGGCTTCCACGAGTTCGGCGGGAGTGGCCTGGCCTTCTTTGTATCTGCGCAGGATTTCCCAGTAATAACGCTGGGACATATTTAATACCGGGCTGTAGGAATGATATTGATCAATGGCGGTTGCCATTTGCCTTTTGGCCTGCTGCAATTGAAGTCGCAGGCTTTTGACCGCCCAGTCTTTCTTTTCGGAGGTGGCTTTCATGCCGGCCTGGATTTCTTCTTTGCGGTATTTATTTTTTTTATTGTCGTATAAAGGAATATCGAGCTGCAATCCGGCGAGGAGGTATCCGCCCCATTTGAAATTGAAGTTTTGGGAACCGAGGTCGACCTGGGCCCCGAGTTTTGGAGCGTGAAATTTATTTTCAAGGTCAAAGGCAAGCTTTTGAATGGCAAGGCCTTTTTCGAGACTGTTGATTTCTTCAGTGCGGATCGTATCGGTAAAAGAAGCGGGGTCAGGTAAGACCATTACAGATATCGCCTGGATGCTGTCCGATTCGGGTCTTCCGGTCAGGTAATTGAAATAGGCCCGGGCATTGGTTCGTTGGTTTTCCGCTGCGAATGTCTGGGAGGCCAGTTTAGATTGTTCCGCCTGGATTCGCAGAATGGCCGAAGGCAGGGCGATTCCGTTTCGGATCATGCTTTGGGTTACCCGCTCTCCTTCTTCAAGCACATTAAGCGCCTGTCGGAGGATAGCGATCATTTCCCCGGACTGAATGTATTGATAGTATGCTTTTTTTACATCCCGTATAATATTCCTTTCAACCATCTCTTTTTCAAGTTCCTGGAGGTCGATTTGTTCCTGTTTGATCAGCCGGTTGGTTTTGATCTCGGGCCTGAAAATAGGTTGGGTCACCCGGGTCCTGAGGTCATAAAAATTGTTGGGCAGAAAAAGGATGTTCTGGTTTTCATACTGGGGGAATTCCTGGGTGCGGGTCAGATCATTCAGGGCATTGCTTACCGGGTTGAGGAGGTCACCCAGGGGGAATGAGATATCGCGTCCTCCGGCGGCAAGGGTGTATGAAGTGGACAAGGTTAGTTCCGGCCCGGCTTGACGGCTGGCCAGGTATAAGCTTGCTTTTTTCTGGTTGATCAGGGCGTCCTGCTCTTTGATCAGGCCGTGTTTTTCCAGGGCCTGCCGGATGTATTCATCCAGGGCATTTTGCTGGGCCTGGGCGGAAGACCCAAATAAAAGAAAGATCAGGGCATTGATCCAGCCTGAATTGGGAAAGGTCATAAAAGGTGGTTGAGTTTATTGGGGAATGGGTTGTATGAGTTAGCGGAAGCACTGCAGGGTTTGTATGAAAAGTCCGAAGGTTTTTTCAATGAGTTGTTTCAAATCCTGGTCTTTGAACATATTGAATCGCTGCTTCAGGTAGAGGGAGACCAGGCCATGTACCTGTGACCACAACATAATAGCAGTAGTTTCCAGGTCCAGATCTTTTCTGAAATATCCGTTCACCTTACAATCAGCCACCATCATTTTCACCAGGTCGATGGCCTTCTGGCCATCACACCAGATTTCATGCCTGCATTCCAGGGCGTCCAGGGGGGCCGACAACATGAACATCAGTTCGTATTCTTCCGGATTTTTTAAGCCATATTCTATATAAGCCCTGCCCAGGGCGACCAGCCTTTCAAAAGCGTCCGGCATGGAGGCCACGGAGGAGAGGGCTTCAAAGAGATGGGTAAACGATTCCTGGTGAAGGGCGAGCAGCAGCTCATTTTTATCTTTAAAGTAGAGGTAGATCGTGGCGGGGCTGTATTCGATCCTGTCAGCAATCCGGCGGATGGATGTTTTTTCAAAACCTTCTTCCAAAAACAGGGCTCTTGCCTCCTTTAGAATGAGCTCGGTAAGCTCTTTTTTCTCCCGGTCTTTTCTGTCAGCTATGCTCATAAAATTTAATTAATGATGCAAATATAAT
>CAYOPD010000068.1:0-16210 GCA_964405735.1 uncultured Saprospiraceae bacterium
ATCGGGCAGCTATTGGATAAAAATGCCGGTTATGCAGATGACCTCATTGCCCTATTACAGGATACGGATGAAGAGATCATCGCCCAAGCCCTGAGAGTATTGGGAGACCGGCGGATCGTAACAGCAGGAGAATCCATGCTTCCTTTCCTCAACCATGCCAATTCCCGGATCCGGTTTTTTGCTGCCCAGTCTCTGGGCCGTATAAAATACCAGCCCGCCCAGGATGCCTTTATTAATTTTCTCAAATCCAATGCCGACGAGGATGTTTACCTAAGGCATGCCGCTGTACTGGCCCTGACCCGCCTGGGTAATGTAGCACAGCTTGCAGCCCTGGCATTGGATACTTCCCGCTCTGCGAGGATCGGTGGCGTGCTGGCTCTTCGGAGGCTGAAGAGCCCGGAGATCAGGGTTTACCTGAAGGACCAGGATGAATACATTGCCACCGAAGCCGCCCGGGGCATCAATGATGATGAGTCCATTCCAGCCGCTCTGCCCGACCTGGCGGAAATGGTCAAACAAACCGCATTTAAATCCGAACCCCTTTTGCGCAGGGCCATTAATGCCTGCCTTCGTGTTGGCGATGAAAAGCACCTGGATATGCTGATTGGTTTTGCCCAGCGTTCCGACATTTCCAATGTCCTCAAAGCCGAAGCGATGTCGACCATTGGCACCTGGGCCAATCCAAGTGTATTGGACCGGGTGGATGGCCGGTACCGGGGCGAAATCAAAAGGGATGATGCCATGGTAAAACAAAAAATCATGCCCAAGCTCAAAGGCTTTTTATCCTCTTCAGATCCGGATATTCTGATGGCCACCTCGAAGCTGATCGCGGAACTCAAACTTTCCGAACACGCGGTTGACCTGGAAACCATATTCAGCAAAAACGATTCGGCGGACGTAAGGGTTGCCGCCCTGAATGCCCTTGACCAGTTAAAGGCCACACAGTTGGCTCAGTTGATCCCCAAAGGCATGAAAGACAAATCACCCAAAGTGCGCGCGGCAGCCCTCGGCATGCTGGACAAAATCGAATTGTCAGAAGCCGGTTTAAGCAGCACTGTAAATGAATTTTTGACTAAAGGGAGTCCGCGTGAGCAACAAAGGCTGATGGGTGTTTTAGGGAAATTGCCCGTGTCCAGGACGGAGACCATTCTGGGAAAACTGATTGACGATCTCAAAACCAGAAAACTTGCTGCAAACCTTGCCCTTGAGCTGAACGAAGCAGTCGAACAAAGCGGATCTCCGGTCCTGATTGAAAAACTCAAATCAGCCCAATCCGGCAATGACCCCATGGCCGAATATGCCGTAGCACTGGAAGGGGGCAATCCATTTGCAGGTTACCGGTATTTTAATGAAAGCACCACCGGCCAGTGCATCCGTTGCCATACCGTCAATGGAGCCGGCAGCAATGTCGGCCCCGACCTGTCCAAAATAGGAGCAAGCCTGAGCAGGGAGCAGATCCTCCAGTCCCTGGTAGATCCCAGCGCCCGGCTCGCACCCGGCTATGGTGTGGTCGTGCTCACCCTGAAGGACGGCACCGAGGTTTTTGGCAAGCTGGACAAGGAGAGCGACAAGGAATTGGTGATCATCACGTCCGATGCTGAGCCCCTGCGCATTGCCACCGAACGCATCCGGGAAAGAAAAAACATTCCTTCCAGTATGCCGGCGATGGGCGATAAAATGACCAAGCGGGAGATGAGGGATGTGGTGGAGTTTTTGGCGAGCCGGAAATGAGATATCTATGGGGCTCATTCGATCAGCTTCACTCTGCTCATTTATAAAGAGTGGACAAAAGGCATGTCAGAGCTTAGCTCCTCCCAAACATCACGCGCACGGAGAGCAGGAGATCACGGAGTTTTCGGAGCGTGTGGGGCGTGACCCAAAAGGTTCCCACCGAGACACGAAGGCCACAAAAGGAAAGGACACAAATATCCGGATAGCCCATGCCGATCCCCGGACAATAATCAGACTGAGCCCTGGCCCTGAATCAATTCCATCCTTTTGCCTTTCTTTACTATCCCCGGCACCTCCGAATCCTCATGCGTAATAAACAAAAGGGTCCTGTCCATGCAAAACTGATCCAATAATATTTTGGACTTCTCGATCGTTCCGCGGTCAAAATGCTGGAAAGGCTCATCCAGGAGCAGGAAGGGTGGGTTTTTTACAAGCACGCGGATAAATAAAACCAGCCGCTGAAATCCGGTGGAAAGGGCATACATGGGTTGATCCAATAAATGAGAGATTTCGTAATAGTTGAAAAGATCCAGGACCAGGTTCTCCGTTTCCGGGGTCAGCGCTTTCGGAGCATAGGGATTGTCTTTTAGTCCACCTTTCGCCACCTGTTGGGCCGTCCATTCATGATCGAAGTAAAAATGATATTCGGGCGAAAGGAATCCAACCCGGTCTTTAATTTCCCAAATGCTCTCGCCACGGCCCCGGGGACGGTCAAAAAGGGTGATATCATTCATATAGGATTGTGGATGGTCCGCGTAGATCAGGCTGGCGATGAGTGATTTGCCGGCTCCGTTGGGCCCTTTCAACAACCATTTTTCTCCCCGCCGGATGGTCAGGTCGATCCGGTCGAGCAATAATTTTGCTTCATAACGAATGGTAACCTTTTTCAGGCTGACCGCTATTTCAAAGAAGTTGTCTTCCAATGGAGGAAAACCGAATGGTACAGTCGCCGTTTGGATCGATTTACCAGCCTGTGAATCCAAAGAACGGATTCCTGCATAAGTTATTTTTCTGTCTTTCAGCCGAAGGCTATGGGTCATCGACTTGGGAACCCGATCCTGCTTGGAGGTCAGCAGTATATGTATGCCTGAATGGGCAAGACGGTCGATCAGTTTATTGAGGTCAATCCTGGAAGCCACGTCCAGGCCGGTATACGGGTTGTCCAAAACCAGGATTTTCGGCTCCTTAAGCAGGGCTTTGGTGATCAGGACTTTACGGTTTTCCCCGTTGGATAATTTGATCAATTCCTCATCCAGGTATTCGTCCACGTGGAAGAGATGAAGGGATTCAAGGGGGTCGATTTTGCAGGATGGCCTTCCATCAAAAAGATATTCACGGACGGTGAGCGTGTCATCCGCGTCCTGGCTGTTGTATCGTTGCTGATAGTAATATTGTTTTGGGTCAATCGACTTGTCCTGGAAAAAAACAAACCCGGCTGAAGATTTAAGTTTTTCAAAAGCATCATGGCCTTCTGCTCCATTAAATACAAACTGGCCATTGGTCAACCTGAATTCACCCTGGAGCGCTTTGAAAAAGGTGGTTTTTCCTGATCCGCTTGGTCCTGTTACCAGCCATTGTTGGCCCTCTTCGAGTTGCCAGGAGAAATCGGAGAGAATGGCCTGGGTACCCAGACTAAAAGTACATTGAGTTAATTGAATCAGGGGCATGGCAGCACGAAGGTAAATACAGAAATTGAGGTGGGTCGGAGCCCTCTTTAATTAAAGGCAAACCCAAAAATCTCAGGCCAAAGACATAAGGTATATGGATGATTCTCATTGTTCGCCCTGTGATCATCAAACCAGGTGCAGGGTGAAATGATTTTTTTATAATTACTCCCTTCAGTTACTTATATCGTGGAACTCAGGAGGTAGACGGTGAAGGATGAATCCCGCCGGGTTCAGACTATTTCAGGGTGCCCGGATTAAACATCTCCCAACTATGCCAGAATTCCTGGTAAGCCTGAATGGGTTTGAGCGAGAGGGTGGTGTCCAGCCCTTTTCCATTCAGGGCAAAATGGTGATGGCCCAGGATCAGGGTGTCATGGATTACCGTAAGCCTGGAATTTGCATCAGGTCGTTCAAAAGCAAAAAAGCTGGCAGTATCCGAAGCAAGGACCAGCACCACCGGGGTTCCCGCGATATCATCGTGGATGACCCATTCTGCTTTTAACCTGTTCCAGTCGTAAGCTTTGCTGGCCTGGGCTGTCCGGATGCCAATGACCCAGCTTTTCCGGTTCCAGGACAGGCTGTCGGTGCCGGTGAGTTTGTTTTTGCTTTTGCCGGACTCAAAGTTGGTATTGCTTGGATAAGAGTCGAGGAAGGTGCTGTCCGCCTGCATAATGAGGGTGTTGGGGTGGAGTTTGATCCATTCTTCGAGCGTACTCTGTATGCTGAATATTTCCGGCAGCCTTGATCCTTTGAGTTTACCTGCCACGGCTTCTCCATTGACCTGGCGCCACCAGGATTTGGTGGTTTTATCTTCGAGCATGGCATTAAAATGGTCCATACCCACTAACCGGAAGGTCTCTGGTTTTCCATCGACCACCGGTTCGTATATCCTGCCTGTCCTGCATACGGTGCAATAGGTAACCAGGATGGCTTTGCCACCGATGGTATCCAGCATCTGATGATGGTAACCCATGAAACGGATGGGATAAGCTTTCGCTTCCCCGTTGTGGCTGACTCCCAGGACCAGGCGGTTTGAATCTACTTCATTGTTACTGGCATTTTTAAAGATGACTTTTGATGGCTGGTAAAAGATACGGTCGGCTGCCATGTTGAAATTGAACAGGTAAATCACCCCCAGGAGTATTGTAATCGGAATGGCGATATGCCACTTTTTCTTCCAAACAACCTTCCGGAAGCCCAGTGCCATCAAGCCCGCAAACAAAAGCCGGAATAACCATCTCCACTGGTATAAAAAATAAGCCAGGTCCAGGCTGTTCATTTGCTGGCTGCCGGGCATAGGCATGATAAAATAGACGTTGCAGCATTCAAACAGGATCCAACCGGCCACACCCAGCCAAAATAAATTCTTCATATTATTTACTTGTATAGATCAAAATCAATATACCCTTCCTTTGCCCGCTGAGGCGCCCGGTTGACATAATATTGCCTGTCGGCAGGAGCCCATGTACCCAGGCCGTCCACATACCGGTTGAACATGCAGAAGGCCGCTGCAATCAACACGGTGTCATGGATTTCACGGTCGGTGGCACCTGCTTTGAGTGCAGCATCCACCATGTCCTGACTTACGGCTTTGCCGCCCGATTGTACCTTGCAGGCAATATCTAGGAGGTTTTTCATTTTGTCTGTCAAACCGGAGTTTTGGATGTCTTTAAAGGCATGATCCAGCTGATCGAGATCACACTGGAGATAATGCCCGGCGAGGGATTCATGAACCTGCTGGCAAAAATCGCACCGGTTGAGCCAGGATACATAAGCCGCGATTAACTCCCTTTCCCCCCGGTTGAGGGTAGGATATTCACCACGCAACAAGACCTCGGCCAGTTCATTCAGCGGTTTGGCGGTATGAGGGCTATAGGCCATGAGGCTGCGTATTCCGGGTAATTCATTTTTCAAATCGATAAAAGCCATGCTTGAGGTTTTCAAATCAATGATTCTGGTTTATTTTAACCTCCATATCCATGTTCAGCCAGGTATCTGCCCCTTTCATTGACACTGGCCGCCGTGTCCTGTCCGATCAGCCCCAGGCCATCCATATACCGGTTGAACATGCAGAAGGCCGCCGCAATCAACACGGTGTCGTGGATTTCCCGGTCGGTGCACCCAAGGCTTCTTGCTTTGGAGACCTGGTGCCCGGTTTCCTGTTTGGCGTTCCGTGCAACCAGCAAGGCCAGGGCGAGCAGGGTTTTTAATCTCGGACTGAGACTCTGCGGATCCCTTAGAGCCAATTCAAACTCTGGATCTTTCCATCCAAGCAGGTGGCGGGCCACTGCACCATGAATGTTTTCACATGCCGGACAATGATTATGGCGTGAAACCAGGCTGGCAATCAGTTCCCTTTCACCTTTGTTCAGACCCTCGTCCGAACGCATCATGGTTTCCATCAATCCTTTCAGGGCATGGGCGATGGCTGGATAAAATGCCAGGAGGCTCCGGATGCCCGGGATGGATTCGTCAAGGAGGATATGGGCCATGTTTATTTTTTTTCGGGCATGACATAACCTTCGGTAGCCATGCGCTCACCCATCCTTGCGTAGTCCAGCGGATCTTCAGGGGTCAGCGTGGCCAGTCCGTCCACGTACCGGTTAAACATGCAGAAGGTGGCAGCTATCAATACCGTATCGTGGATGTCCCTGTCCACAGCTCCAAATGATCTGGCAAGCGCAACATCCTCATCCGACACCGTACGGGCGTCGGCCTGCACTTTTGCGGCAATCGCGAGCAAGGCTTTCAGTTTTCCTGGAATCGGCGCGGATTGGCAATCCTTCAATACCAGGTCAACGGTGCCCGAAGCATCTTCGAAAAGAAATCGTGCAGCCGCTGCATGGCTGTTGCAGCAAAAAGCACATTCATTCAAATAAGAAACATAAGCGGCGATGAGTTCCCTTTCGGCCTGGCTCAAAGGAGATTCATGTCTTAAGAGGATTTGAACAAGTTCGTACAGGTATTGGCCCGATTCGGGATACTGCTGGACCAGGCTGCGGATTCCGCTGACTCCATCAGGAAGGGGGATGTGGGGCATGTTGGATTTTCAATTAAAATAATTAAGGGAATGAAAGCAATTAAAAATACTTCAGGGTATGGATTGTGGGATGGGGGATGGTTGCTCCGCTTCAGCCCGGGAATATTTCAAGGCGAAGAGGGCTATGACGAAGGTGATCGAAAATACCAGGAGGGCATTGCCGAATCCTCCAAGCACGGTCACCATAGCGCCTACAAAAAATACCGCGGTGGCAGTGAAAAACCGGCCGATATTAAAACAAAGGCCGGTAGCGGATGCGCGGACGGGACTGGGAAACAATTCCGGGATATAATGGGAGAGGGCGCCCTGGCTGAGGCCAAAAAAAAGGGCGAGCACAACCGTTTCGGGATAAATGACCGTTGAAAAACGCGGATTGGTAAGAAACAAGATCAGGCTTATCACGGTCAGTCCGGCGAAAGCCAGAGTGAGTGTTTTACGCGCACCCAGGAGCTTTACCAGAAAGCCCGAAAAGGCCCCCCCGGTGATTCCACCCAATCCCAATAACATCATGGTGAGCCCTCTTTCCCTGCTGCCTGAAGAATCGGCCGGTAAGATGGATTGCACCCAGGTAGGCATCCAGGAAAATAATCCCCAGAGTCCAATGAGCACAGACCCAAAGATCATGATGCCTGACAGGAGATTGTAGCGTACCGGAGGCCTTAGCAGTTCATTCATTTTTTTTCCTTGGGATGCGTTCAGACTCCAGGAGGCCGAATCTTGCAGCATGAACATTATCCCGGCCGCCACACCGATCGGAATCAGGCCAAGCCAGAAAGCCTGTCGCCAAATGTCAAAGAGGATGTTGAGCCCTCCCGTAGCCACGATGCCTACCGGAAATGAAACGGAAAGAATGCCCTGCACCACGGCCCGGCTTTTTGCCGGCCAGGTTTCCGAGATCATTACCGTGGATAAGACGAGGGTACCCCCGACGCCAATACCGGCGAGGATTCTGTAAAACATCAACATCCGCCAATCGACTACAAAAACGATCAGAAAAGTGGCCAATCCATATAAAGCGGTGGAGAGCGCAAGGATTTTTTTTCTTCCAAACCGGTCGCCGACCATACCCATCATGATGCCTCCGGCCATCCAGCCATAAAGGAAAAAGGCATTGACGAAGGCGCCCAGGGATCCCAGTTCCTGCTCCGACACCCGGTAGCCTTTCAGATCATTCGCGATGACCGGCAGATAGACGGAAACCAGGGTGGACACGGTACCGGCAAAGAGGTAGGCGATCAGGCTAAGGCCAAGGATCCATTTGTTGTGGGTCGAAATTTTTTCCATGGCCTGATCAACGCATCATCTCATCGAAGTTAAGGCTTAAATAGTAGATCCCTCCCACTGCGTAAGATCCGCAAGCTTGCACGATGATGGAAAACAAACCATCCTGATCGGAATAGACCCCTTCCGAGCTTCCTTTGATTGCAACCGCGACACCATCCAGCCTTCTTTGTGTTTGGTGTCTAAAATTTTTCCGGTTAAGGTCTGACTGAATAAGGAAAGATTCAGGATAAGCAGATTAAAAAGAAAAAGGTTTTTCATAAGTGGATGGATTGGGATTTTGGGTTAATGATGTTTTTTATGGTCAGTTTTTTTCCGGAGGTGGTCATAACCTCCCGGAAGCCTGACATAGCCAATGGTTGTGATCCGTTCACCCAGTTGTTTGAAATATTCCGGGCTTTCGGGCATGGCGGTGGCAAGGCCATCGACGTATTTGTTATAAAGGCAGAAAAGACCGGTCAATAAAACGGTATCGTGGATTTCCCGGTCGCTCGCCCCGGCCTGCCTGGCCCGTTCGATGGCGGAGGTATCCACTTTTTTGCCGCTGATTTGTGTCAAGGCGGCTATGTTCAATAATGCTTTCAGTTTTTCGCTGACGGGTGCATTTTCGTAATCCTCTCTAACAAGACGGCAGCTTTGTAAATCATCAAGGAGAATGTTCGCGGCTGTGCTGTGCGCGGTGGTGCAAAAAACACATTGGTTGCGCGAAGATACCAGGGAGGCGATCAACTCTCTTTCACCGGCGGACAGGCTTGAGGTCCCCCGCAGCAGCAATTGGGTCAGAGCGCGGATGGGAGATGCGGTGTCCTTCCGATATTCCAGCAAACCGGTAATGCCGGGCAAATGATCTTCAACTGGAATATGGGGCACCTGGGGTGGATTAAAAGAATTAAGAATTAAGAATTAAGGTGAGGGGTGCTGTAACCGGATGTGTTAGTCAAACACAACCGGGGTAGCAGTTTACAATTACGCAAACTGCTACCAGTTGTGAAACATTCTGTATGAAAGACTATTTTTTTTAGGTATTTGAACCCCTTCCCTTTAGAAGCGGTAAGAATAAGTTGCCGAAATGAAATTATCCGCAAAAGCGGCATCCCCATGCCTGAGACCGAGGGGATCCTGTTTGTCGGGCCAGGATTTAATACGGTTGCGTTCGACAGCGATAGGCAGGTTAAAGGCAAAGGTGTGATGTCCGGTCATCCAGAATATTCCCGGTTCAACGGAAATAATATAACCCGGCCTGCGGGAACCTTCGCTCTTCCCGATCAGGTCCTCGGCTGGCAAGCCTTCAATCCGGCCGCCAAGACTGACCGCGACACCCTGCCTGGGAAGTATTGAATAATTTAATCCGAGACGGGCCGCGTATTGATCGGCCACTGAAAAGCCGGTGAGGGGATTGATGTTTTTCGGGCTAAAAAGATAAAAGCCATTGTAATAAAGAGACGTATTGGTGAAGAGAGCCTGGTATCCCTGCATCTCTGCGTTAAATCCCCAGCTGCCATCACCCACCTGCATGGATTGATCCACCGTTTTGTATTGCAGATATTCTTTTCCGTTCTTATCCAGCCGGTGGAAATTATCTTTTGCGTTGGGGTTGCCGGTAGGGGCCTTTACGCCTAATCCAAGGGCGAAATTGCCATTCATGCTCTTCTGAGGGTTGAGGACCCAATAGGTAGCGGTTAATCGGATATCCCCTATTCCCGAGGAATACGTCGAGAACCGGTTTCTCCCGGGGTTGGCCGATTCCGAATTGCCATAATGTTCATAAAGAGATGAGCGGGCGTTGTCATTGTATGGCACATTCAGGGAAAAACTGATCCGGTCGTTGACGGCATAGGTGAGTCCAAAATCAAAGGAATGGGAATTGTTGATGACCTGGGTATTTTCTTCGACCCGGTGGGTTTGTTCCACCCTTCCCACAAAATGTTTGTAAGAATGTAAATATCGGTAACCTGCAATGAACTGGAACTGCCCTTTGTTCATGGCGGTATTCGTATTGTTGATTCCTCCCGTGGCACAGGCCATATGGCGTACCGCTATGCAACCCTGGGATAGAAGGCCTTCCTTGGAGATCAGGATAATCGAGAAGATGAGAATGAAGTGAGTTAAGGTTTTATTCATATTCCTTCTGGTTTAAGTGGTCGTTCAATCAAAGGCCTGAACCGTCGGCCTGGCCACGTTTGACGGCATAATTTCCGATGAGTTTGCCATGTGCAAGTCCCATTTCACAATCCACCCGGTAGTGGATCAATCCATACATCCGGGAAAGAGATGCTTCCAGGGCCATGGCTTCAAATTCAGCCTTGCGTTCCGGAAAAATATAGGACAAAACAGTTGCACCGGCTGATGAAAAGGTGGAGTGGCCTGAAGTATAGGAAGGGAAGTTGGGTAAGCCCACTGACGTTTTTAAACCGAATTGCTGGGGCCTGGGAGTGAAATAATAATTTTTGGTTTCCCAGCAGGCGATTCCGGCATCCATCTCCGCGGTACCTAACAGCGCCAGGGTCCTTGCCATGCGAATTTCACTGTATTTAGCATCCTTGCCGGCTTCGGCGCCAATCCGGTGCCAATGGGCAGGGGGAGTGTAGGATCCGGCTCCATCGGCCCAGAAATTGGCGATCCGGGCTTGTTCACGGGATTGGTTTTTTTGGATGTTTTTCAGTTCATTGAGGTCCTTTTCGAATTCCGCAGTACCGACTATCCATGGTTTCGGTGGCCTCATCCCGGTCATGGTTTCTTTACTGAAATTCCAGGTGGCTACTTCTCCGAAGGTCGGTAGCATGGGTGGCCTGGCCGGACTTTCCTGGCTTTTCCACGGGTCAACAATTCCAATGGACTTGGCATGATCGATCTGGGCGGGCACCTTGGCCTGATTATTGGCGTTCCCCATTCCATCCGTTCTGGCTTTAGCCATCACCTTGGCGCCAACAGCCTTACCCAGGGCATCCCCTGCGGTAATATCACTGGGTGTATTCATAGCGGCCCATACCATTGCATTTTTGTTTTCCGCCAGTTTGCTATCCAGGTAGGGGACTTCGCCCGGAAACATGGCTATGAGTATGGTGTACGAGGCGGCTGCAATCACAGCGGCTTCAGACGGATACGAAGGCAGATCCGTACCAGGTAGGAGGTTTTTTATGGCTGCATCCGCTTTATAGGGTGCTTTTCGGTTGAACTTAAACTTATAGTTCCATGCGGTAACCAGGGCGTCGTACTGGGCAACGGATAGATAAGCAAGGGCCCGTGAGGTATAGGGCGGATTAGCGAATGGGAATTTAGGATCTTTCAACGGGTTGGCAGCGTCGGGTACCGGATACTTGCCTTCGGCATTGGATGCTGGGGGAAGGTTGTACCTGGCTGCCAGTTCGCGGGCGATTTCGTTCCAGCGATATACGGCACCGGCGCCCCAATAGGTAATGGCATCCCGGTTTTCAGGGCTTACCCTGGGTGCAATATAGTTCTTGAGGGAATCCAACTCCTTCAGGTAGGCAGGATCGGTCACCGCTTTGGGTTCGGGCACAATGATGTCGTTGACATTGGTCAGGACATAGGTTTTCCATGTTCCGGCATTAGCATCGAGGCTGGTTGCAGCATAAGGTTCCACTGCCGGGTTCTGGATCTCTTTATCACAAGCCAGGACAAATAAACCGGCTGTCATCACAAAGAGGAGTAATTTCTTTTTCATATCCCGGGATACAACATTCATGGATTGAATAAATTAATTGGAGGATTTTTTTATGCTGAACTGGTATAAGATTCCCGCCATCAGGCTGGTGGACTGTCCCGCATTCTTTCCGCTGATGGTGTATGCATACCTTGCATTGATTCCGAAATGACCCGGCTGGTATTTGATATAAGCACCGGCATTGGTGACTTCCATATCATTGGTCGGGTAAGGGGCATCGTTCCTGCGTATAAAATCCCCTCCTACGCAATCAAACCGTTCCAGCAATAAGGTTGCCTGGAGACCGTGTTTCAGATAACCGAGTTGAACACCCCCATCCGTTGCATTGGGTATGGCCATTTCATTGGTATTAAATACCCTGTCGTGGGCCTGGTAGGCATCCCGGTCCGTTTTGACCTTGCCCCGGGCAGTGTAGGCCCCATGAGCGGTGAAATACAAACCCGATGTATGTTTATAGTTGAAGATCAGCCTGGCTGAAACCGATGGAGAATGCAAACCTATGGACATGGGCAAAAAATCAGGAACGTAATTGCTGACCGGTAAACTGCCAGCCAGCGTCCCGTGCAGGGACAAACCTTTCTGGTCAAACAATTTGTATTTCAATGCGGCCATCAGATCCTGAAGGCCTTTTTGTCCCAGCAGGTTGCCTGCACTGTTATGGGTTTTGATGTAGGGAAGTCCTATGATGGCATTCAGTTTATCCGAAATCCCGCCTGCAGCCATCACCATAAATGCTTCAGTGGTATTGGTGCCTATGTTGAAGTTTTCTCTTTTCAATTCGTTTTCCCAGTATTTGTCCCAACTGCTGTGGCTGTAGGCTGCAAGCACGCAGATGGAGTTCTTTTTCATATAAATGGCATCGTTTGGTTGCTGGGCCGGGAGGACCCCGGGAATCAGGCACGCCAGGATAAACAAAATCGATGGAATTATCCTTTTCATAATCATAAATGCTAAGATGGATGAAGGGGGTTCCGGACTAAAAATACCTTTAAAATAAAAAAGGGGAAAAACACGGGTGGTATGATTTCCCCAGTTTTTCCCCTCCAAAAGACTCTTAAAAAACGTATTGTAATGATCAGACGATATTGCAGGATGTAGTACGCTCACTGAACTGCCGTCAACAGGTTTACCGGAAATGCCACATCTTTGTGAGGGCATTATTGCGACCGATGAGAAAGCGGCTATTATCATTTCAGCTGTCGTTGGAGCCTCAAAGCTATTCAGAGAGGGCTTTCGACCGGGCCCGATTGGATGAACCATCCTCCGGAAAGGGTAAAACCGGCAAAAAAAAGGGTAAAGCGGCCAAGTCCCGGGTGAATTCGGCCGTTATTAGGGAGATTAAACAATAATGAATGGGCCTTAAATGTCTAATCATCGACGATGACCCCCTGATCGGGGATCTCCTGAAGCATTTTTGTGCCAAATCGGGCCAGGTGGATTATTGTATCCTTTCGACCACGGCGACGGATGGCTTACACCTTATGGCCGGGGGCGATATCAACCTTGTTTTTCTGGATTATAATCTGCCGGATATGAATGGCCAGAATTTCCTGGAACTGAAAAAAAGCCATTTGCCTGTCATAATGGTTACTTCGGACCAGGCATTTGCCGCTAAGAGCTATGAATATGAGGATGTCGTGGATTTCCTGGTAAAACCCCTTTCCTACAACCGGTTTTTAAAAGCCTTGCAGCGGGCTTCAGGTAAATCCTCCAAGGGGCCGGAAACGGGGACCGCGGTTTCCGATACCTTTTTTACCAAAGATGGACACAAAAATGTCCGCATCCGGTTGAGCGAAGTGCTTTTTATTAGATCGGAGGACAATTATGTTGCTTTTGTCTTTCCGGAATCACAGACCCTTTCCCTGTTTACCCTCAAAGACCTGGAAACCAAACTGCCCCGCAATTTTAAAAGGGTACACCGCTCCTATATCGTCAATATGGACCGGATCGATTACCTCACGCCTGAAGAAATCGTGTTGGGAGATAAAAAGGTGCCCATTGGGGAAAAATACCGGGGAGACCTGGAGGCCAGCCTCAATGCGTTGTGAGGATGGCAGGCAGGTGATGGAGCTGTTGTTCGAACTCCAGCTGCGTTTTTTCCATAAGTTGGGCCAGCCTCTCGGTCTGTTCCTTTTCATTCAATGCGGTCTCTGTAAACTGAGCCTGGATGTTCTGCAGCAATTCCAGCAGGGAGTATAACCTAAATCGTTTTATCGTAGTGATGATCTTGTGGAAGACCTGGTCAAAAGCCTCTTTATCCCGGATATGAAGCGAATGGATCACCTGGCCCTGCATGGTCTTCCATTCATCGATCAGCATCTTCAGGGCATGGGTGATCAGACCCTGGTCATGATCATAATCATTAAAAAAATCCTCCATCCAGGGCGGGGGAGTATGCACATTGTCCCAGGTTTTCCGGATCTGTGCCTGGAGCGAAGTGGCCGACAGGGGTTTCTGAAGCACCTGATCCACGAGAGGCATATTGGAACTTCCAAGCCTGGACTGAACGTCGATCCCACTTAAAATGACCAGGATCCCTTTTTCCGATTTTAGCCGGGCAAGACGCGGCAGGGAGTCGATCATATTGCCGGATGACATCATAAAATCCGCGATGATCAGATCGTATCGCCGGTCCGGGGACAGAAGATCCAGTTCCCTTGGATCCCGGATGCAGGTCAGTTCCGCTTCCAGCGACCTGAAGACCTGGCGGAAAAAATAAATGATCTGAGGATCATCGTCCATGCACAACACCGATCGTATTCCCTGGGGCAATCCGGATTGTGCGGTTTCAGCGGGAACTGTCCTGTCCAACGACCGGCTAATAGGCAAGTCGAGATTAAAGGAAAACCGTGAGCCTTGGTTGATTTCGGATTGTACTTGCAATTCGGACCCGAACAATTCAAGGACTTGAATGACGATGGGCAGGCCAAGACCGGCACCGGACAAATAGGCATTTACTTCCGTCGTGTCTCTGGAATAAAAGCGTTTTTTGATTTTGTCCAGTTCATCTTGCGGAATTCCAGCCCCGTTGTCCGTAACGGCAAACTGGACAACCATGGATTTGTCCTTTTTGGTCATTTCCACCTGAAGGGTGACCTTGCCGCCGGCAGGGGTGAATTTGATGGCGTTTACCAATAAATTATTGAGGATCTGGCTGAGCCTGATGGGGTCGACCAGGATGCAGATGCCTTGAAGGCCGGGAGGGACCTTGGACTCCAGGGTGATATTCTTCGACTGGGCGAGAAACATATGGCTCCGGATGATATCCGACAAAAGGGCCGTCAGGTCCGTTTCCTCCGGCTGAAGGCGGATCAGGCCGATGCGCAATTTGGAAAAATCCAGGATATCGTTGACCAGGGACAACAATTGTTTTGAAGAAAAGCGAATGGTCTTTATGACCGTTTCCTGGTCGGGCCTGGGATGGTTGTTTTCCAGGATATTGGTCATGCCGAGGATGCTCTGGAGCGGATTCCGGATTTCATGGCTCATGTTTTGGAGGAATTCTTCCTTGGATTTATTGGCTTTCACCGCTTCTTCCTTCGACGATTCCAGTTCCTTTACATTGCTGCGAATGGTGCTGGCCATGTTGGAGAATGCTTTGGCCAATTCCCCGATCTCATCGGTTTGCCGGATCAGCAGGTTGCTTTCAGAATAGTCTTCCGAAAATCTGACCATGGAACGGGTGATGGCTTTCAATTCCCGGGACTGCCTGCGCATCCACAAAAAAGCAATAGCCAGGAATAAGAAGGTGATGGCAAAAGTGAGCCCCATCATGTTTTTTTTCCAGGAAATAAACGGATAGAGGATGGCCCTTTCCGGTGCACTGAGCGCAATGAACAATTTATAATCCGTCTTTGGGTGAAGCAGGGTATAAAACTCGGTTACCTTTTTTTCCTGGGCCACCATGCTATCCGTTTCCTGAAGGGGGGCCAATGATGGATCCACTTCGCCGAGCCGGCTGAACCAATGGCCCACATTGGGCTTCCTGCCAAATTCAAATCCGAAACATTCCGACTCATCGGGATGGATGAGAAAATAACCCTCATTATTGAAAATAAACAGGTCTTCGTAAAGTCCCGTCGCTTTTTTCAGGTCGGCAAACATGGCATCGAGGTCGGAATTGATGATTACGATGCCAAAGGGTTTTCCATCATGGTAAACGGGACTGGCCACCCTTAAGGTGGGAATATAGGGGAAGTCTATTTTACCGTGTTCCCGGTTGAGGTCGATCTCTGAAAAATAAATGGTGCTTTCCGGTTCACGGATCGTTTCAGCAAAATAGGCCCTGTCCCCTTTTTCCTGGAGTTCGGCTTCAGAGAGGATCTTTCCAATTTTCCCGTTCCGGTCCACCCGTACGAGTTCCTTCCCGTTGTTGTCAATTCCGATAAACCGGACCTGAAAATAGGAAGGCCTGGTCTCAAGCAGGGCTTTGAATTCTTCCCCCAGTTTAGCAGACAGGATTTCCCGTTGTCCAGCCGGGGCATTCTGGTATTCCCGGATCAGGGGGTTTTTTTGTAAAAACCGGACATCCCTTCCGATTTGGTCAAAATGCCCGGTCATCCGGGAAGCCATGTCCTTTACTTCATTGCGGATCTGGGTCTTGGATGAGGATAAGATCATGGCCGCGCTCAGGCGGTATATGGAATAACCGATGAGCGAAGAGGAAAAAATCAACAGGAGGAGGTAGATAAAGGCGTTCTTGACCGCAAGGGAAAGATGCCGGTTAAGGAATGCGGAGAACATGGGGGCAAAGGTAAGGGGTGTCTCGGAAGAAGACAGGGGGTGTCTTCGAGACACCCCCTGTCT
>CAYOPD010000068.1:16310-21935 GCA_964405735.1 uncultured Saprospiraceae bacterium
GCGCCATTGGGATTCCCGGTCAGGATAAAGTTGGCAAAATAGTTTTGCATGGTTTCCGAGACCATGTAGTCCTCTTTGGTCCAGGCGTATTCCCTGATCAGATGAAGGTTGCCCATACAGTATTCGATTTCACAGGCATGGGGTGCACCGATGGCGGGAGGGGGAGGCGGGGCGGTTTCATTGCTCCTAGTGGTTCCGCCGGCCAGGCCTGGGCTGAGGTTTTTGTCCACCAGGGGCGGGCGAAGTTTGCTATAAAGATACCGGTATACCGGTTGGCTGCTGTGTTTGCGGTGGAGGTCAAACCATTTCCATGTGCTGTAGGCAATGAAGCGGTCGGAAGCAAGAGCGGTGGCGGAATATTCCACCTGTTTTTCTGTTTGGTGAGGATAATGATTCAAAATTTCCTCCGCATCATCCGGGAAAGCCGCTTTGACCTTGGTGATAAAATTCTCAGAGGTGTAAGGGGAGCCCTGCATGAAAGCCATGCCCGGTATCTCAGCGGAATTCCATCCCAATAAAAGCGGAACCTGAGCCTGTTCTCCGGCCCTGAAAATTTCAGGAATGGTTTTGGGATAGAAATAACCATCGATTACAGTGGGGAAACCGAAGCGCCTGGCTTCCTGGTATATTTCAAAGACTTCACGGGTACTTAAGGCACGCAATGCAGCCAGGCTTGGATAACCGGCGTTTTTTGCAAAATCTGCTCCTTCCTTTTCCGCCTGGGCCAGGGGTACAGGAGCTAGGGTTGGGAATATTCCGGCACCGCTTTCTCCGATGGCGCCGGCAATTAAGTTTTTAGACAGGGGGGAAGACATTTGAGCGCTTACCGAGATCGATCCGGCCGATTCCCCTGCAATGGTTACTTTTTTGGGATCTCCCCCGAAAGCGGCAATGTTTTTCTGAACCCAAACCAGGGTGGCTTGCTGGTCAAGCAGCCCATAATTACCCGATGCTTTGTATGGCGCCTCCGCGCTGAGCTCGGGGTGGGCCAGGAAACCGAAGATATTGAGGCGGTGATTGGCGGTGACGACCACCATTCCTTTTTTAGCCATGCTTGCTCCGTCATACCGCGGTTCTGAGGCATCCCCTGCTACAAATCCCCCGCCATAGAAATAGACCAAAACGGGAAGGCCTTTGGTATTCCGTTTTGCCGGTGTCCAAACATTCAGGTAGAGGCAGTCCTCGCTCAATCCGTCGGAACGGGACATCATATCTCCGAAGACGATGCCCTGAACCGGCCTGGGTCCGAATTTTTTAGTTTGTTTTACGCCAGTCCAGTTGGCCAGGGCTTGGGGAGCCTTCCAGCGAAGCGAGCCCACCGGAGGTTTGGCAAAGGGAATCCCGAAATAGAGTTGAAGTCCGGTTTTGGTATCGTAGTTGCCTTCGATAATCCCGTTGGCGATTTTTGTACGCACAGGAAAACTGTTGTTGTCCTGGGCTTGCAGGGAGATCATCAAAAGGCAAGAAAAGGTTAAAAAAAACTGCTTCATGTTAAGGAGGAATTAAATGGATTAGGGTGTAAAAATAGGGTACAGGAAGGGATAGACTTCGATTTAAATCGGATATATCCTCAAATCTTCTTCTTCCTCTATTAAAAACGTATAAAATAAGACACAGCCGAAGCCTATAAAACAATTAGGTGCCGCCCATCAGCCCGGTCAGGGCCAAAATGTGGGTAGCCTATATGAGAAGCGCACATTTCGTCCCGGATGGGACGAGATTTTATCCCTTTTTGCTTGCGGCCCCTCAATCCTCAATCCTCAATCCTCCTTACCCATCCATCCGTATATTTCCCGCATTTCGTCGATAAATCCCGGAATTTTATGGTTCTGATCCAACCTTTACCCAACCCCACCTGTCTTTAAGGGCATACTAGAAGATATTGAAGAAAATGATAAAGTATGTTGTGATTTTGGTTTGCCTGTTGTTTTCGGTGGCCTGTACACAGTCTGTCGTGGATTCGGCCGTAGAGTCGGCGGACAATGATCTCATCACAAAAAAAGCCCTCCTGCTCAACCAATTGGCTGTAGACGGTTGCAGCTGGCATTTCGCAGTTGCCATGGGAGACGAATGGGGCCAGTACCTGGCAAGCGATAGAACCAGTCACCTGGTTTATCCGTTGATTGAGAAGGCGATGAGCCAAACCGGCACCTACAGCATAGGGGTGGAAATCACCTTCCGCCTGACCGGAGCGAAAAAAGAAGTGGAATGCGGTTGGGGAAAACGTTTGAGCATGGATGAGATCGAGGTGGTGCAGGTCCGGGAGATTTGAGAGGATTGCTGACTGGGAGTCCGCCCAGGCTCGTGAGGCTCACCTAAAAGAGACTGCCGCCACCGGTATTTATGCTCCGCTCGCCGAGATGTTGGCTGTCCCTTTGAAGGCGACCATAATCAGGCAGCTGTAATTTTGAATGCTATTGCCCTTTAATCGATACCGTTTGAGTCTTTTCTCCTTTCTCATTGGTGAAAGTTTCCGTCATTTTCACTTTTCCTGAATACAAAATTTCAAAAACAATAGACAATGTATACTGGGGCGGCACCCCCGGTATTGTAAAAGTGTTATTGGAGATATATTCCAGCATTTGGCCAAAGGGCATCCCATTCGATTTGTTGCCTTGTATCCACAACTGACTGTCTTTTCTAAATAACTCCGTTTTTTTGTTGGCATCCTTTTCTCCAATATAAATGCCTGCCAAACGGTCAAGTGCCGCGGGCTCGGCAGCGAGTTTTTTTGACATACTGATGTCGAAAGCCACTTTTTTACTCCCGTCTTTCTGATTTTGCACTTCCAGAATCCTTCTTTTGGCGGTTGGAGAGGAAGAACTGCCATCTTTTTCGAGCCATGGATCACCCACGAAATAAAGCTGTGTCACCAAGGGTTGATAACCTTCTGCAGAAATCATCAGGTGAAAATGGGCAGGCCGGTAATTTTCGCCCTCCCCGTAAGGGACTGGCAAAATGGTTTTGAAAGAATAATGGCCCGCATGGTCAGAATAGACAGTACCCCTGTATTTGAAATTGGCCGATTCATTGTCATAAATGCCTTTGTCGTCGCAATGCCAGAGTTCTATTTTGGCATTTTTGTATGGGGTTGTGCAATCGTCGTGTTTGATTTTACCGAACAACTCAATGGGGTCGCCTTTTTCACCATTAACCACGAGATTGTTCCGAACCGGACTATCGGGACGATAAAAAGGACCCAAAATATCGGAAGTCGTTTCGCAATCGCCTACATACCGTTTACCGTCGAAACGAATAAAACCCGTTGCACTTACTGCTACCGCACATAATGAAGCGTTTTTAATAAAATTCCTGCGTTGCATATAATTTGGTTTATTAGTTAATCGGAATAATCGGTATGGCCAGTTGAACATCGCTCCATTCAAAATACACCATGGCTCCATGATCTGGCATTTTTTCTATACGCGTCGTAAATTGTTCTACCGGTACGTCAGGTTTGGTAACGGGTACTTCGGTCGTGAACACATCTTTGTGGTAATCCGGCTCCCATGCCCCCCACCTGCCCAAGCCGGTGTTTACGCCAATGCGAAAGGCATTCTTATCAGGTACAGCATACATTCTGTAGGTTCCTGCTTTCAATGGCACGCCATTGAAGGTGACATCCTGAGAGATGGTGATTTCTGTGGCTTCATTTGCTCCTAAACGCCAATAGCTGCCATAGGGTTGAAGCGCGCCATCGGCCGCAGGACCGAATATCAGACGGTTTCTGACAGAAGGCCGGCTGTAACTGATTTCAATGTGCAGTTTATTTATGTCCAACTCAACAAAACCGGGAGGGCTTAACGTGCGGTTGCGGTTATTTGCATACATAAATACCAAAAGGAGTACTGCCGCCAATACCCCTGAACCAAGGACTATCTTTTTGAACATGGTCATTAAATGATATTTATCAGGGTGAAAACTAAGGATTTTATGGGTTTCATTATTCATTTATATATTTGGCTGATATAAAAAACATTGCTGGCATCGGTACATGCCACTCCTATATCAGGAAAACCATCTTTGTTTATATCGCCAAGGGCCATACCATAAACACTCCCTTTTCCGTCACCAAACTTTACTTCTGTAAATTTTACGCCATTACCAGCATTAAAGTATGCTGTTGTTTTTGATCCAACATATCCAACAACGATATCAGGCTTGTTGTCATTATTCAGGTCCCCGATAACTATAGAATAGGGAACCCGTTTTTCACCGAACGATATAGGGTCATGCAATGCGCCTTTTTTATCATTGAGGTAGATAAATGTTCCGGATTTTTCGTCACCCACCACCAAATCCATAAATTCATCGTTGTTCAAATCTGCGGCAAACCCTGTACGGGCATTGTTTATTGCCGGTCCAAATGGTTTTGTATTGGTAAAGTTTCCTTTTCCATCATTGTAATAGAGGTGGCTTTGCCCGCCATCACGATGAGGTACCGCTAAATCAATAAATCCATCATTGTTAAAATCGGCGGGGATTATCGTTGTAGCGGATTCGGCTGCAATAGCCCGGTAAGCTTGGGAGGGAAATTTTCCAAAACCGTCGTTAAGGCAATAATAGGATGGCCCGGGGCGGTTTGCAGCTATAATATCAGGTTTTCCGTCATTATTCAGGTCTGCAATGGAAGCGTTTCTGGTGCTCCATTTGGGATCACCCCAGGTTTGAGAAAGGCTGAATGCACCATTCCCATTATTGAAGTAGACCAGCTTTTCGTCCGGCTTGTCGTTGCTTACTACAATATCGATGTCTCCGTCTATGTCTAAATCTGCTAACACGGTGGAATAGGTCCTGTCCGGGTTTGTCCCTAAGTCTAAGGCGTCGGGAAATTCGCCTTTTCCGTCATTGAAAAGAATTTTATTAAACATTGGCCAATGCCTTCCTTTGGCCAGTACAATATCAAGGTCACGGTCACCGTCTAAATCCGCAAAACTCACATTGGCAGTGGTTTCCGATTTATTCTCCAAAACAATCACAGAATCAAATCGCCTCAGCTCCACTTGCTCTCCGTTATTGTTTGGATACTTAATGCCCTGCCTTTGGGTTTGAGAAAAGGACAAAGTAAAAAATAAAAATAATCCAAACGTTCCAGTAATAAACTTTTTCATTTATATTTTATTATTATAGCGTCAAAGGAAAGAGACCACTACATATATGTTATAATCCATTGGAAATAGATGAATACCCCGGTTGCAGGAACATTTTGTTGGAAGCTTTTTGTCTTAGTTTTCATATCCTTTCCAGCCTGCCTTCGGGTCAACTCGATGGATTGAATGGAATTTTAACTTCCGCTTTTCGGCCTAATGGCTCTTCCTGCGAGAAAGAAGCCCACGGCTATAAAACCTTGTATACTTGCCATAGTCCAATGCATGGTGGTAGAAGTGTCGGTAAATTGACCGTACCAGCTCGCCAGGGAATGCAGGGCAAAGTATATGGTGAAACCGAGCGCTACCCCATCGCGTGTCCTTGATGCTTCGTCGTTGCGTACCAGCCATGCGATGATGCCCAGCCCCAATTCAGCTACGCCTAAAAAGCGCAAACTCATCGACATCCCTGATGGAAGTTGGAGCCCGCCCAGGGAGGCCATTGTTTCCGGAGCCAGGATTAAGGGAAGGCCGGTTA
>CAYOPD010000069.1:0-5537 GCA_964405735.1 uncultured Saprospiraceae bacterium
AACTGTCAACTACTGACTACTAGAACTCCGCATTTCCCGGATACCTCGGAAACGCGATCACATCCCGGATATTGGACATGCCCGTGACAAACTGGACCACCCGCTCAAAACCCAGGCCGAAGCCGGAGTGCACACAGGAACCAAAGCGCCTGGTGTCCAGGTACCATCCGAGTTCTTTTTCGGGGATATGCATCTCCCTCATGCGGCGGAGCAGGTTTTCCAGCCTTTCTTCGCGCTGGCTGCCGCCGACAATCTCGCCGATGCCGGGCGCCAGGATGTCCATGGCGGCTACGGTCTGTCGGTCTGGGGGACAGTGGTCATCCAGCCGCATATAGAAGGCTTTGATTTTCGCGGGATAATTGGTGAGGATCACGGGTTTCTGGAAATGTTTTTCCACCAGGTACCGTTCGTGTTCGCTCTGCAAGTCGATGCCCCATTGGTCCACGGGGTATTGGAATTTTTTCTTTTTATTGTGGTTGCTTTCTTTCAGGATATCGATGGCTTGGGTATAAGTGATCCGTTCAAAATTATTTTTTAATACAAAATCCAGTTTTTCCAGGAGGCCCATACCGCTGCGTTTTTCCTGGGGCAGGGCTTTTTCTTCTTCTTCCAGGCGCTGGGCCAGGAAGGCGAGGTCTTCGGCGCAATGGTCCAGGGCGTAGCGGATGATGTATTTGATAAATTCTTCCGCGAGGTTGGCGTTGTCTTCGAGGTCATAGAAGGCCATTTCCGGTTCGATCATCCAGAATTCGGCCAGGTGGCGCGGGGTATTGCTGTTTTCCGCCCGGAAGGTCGGCCCGAAAGTATAGATCTCGCTGAAGGCCATGGCGGCCAGTTCGCCTTCCAGTTGTCCGCTCACAGTCAGGTTGGTGCTCCTGCCAAAAAAATCGGATTTAAAGTTGATGCTGCCGTCCTCGTTGCGCGGAGCGCTTCCATCGATTGGCAGGGTAGTCACCCGGAAGGTCTCCCCAGCTCCTTCGGCATCGCTACCCGTGATGACCGGGGTATGCATATAGACAAAACCCTTGGAATTAAAAAACTGGTGAACGGCAAAGGCCAACGCGTGACGCACCCTGAAAACCGCCCCAAAAGTATTGGTCCGGAAACGCAGGTGGGCATTCTCCCTTAGGAATTCAAGGCTGTGTCGTTTGGGTTGTATGGGGAATGCCTCGGCATCGCTGTCCCCCAGGATTTCAATGGAGGCAGCCTTCAGCTCCACTTTTTGGCCCTTGCCCATGGAAGGCAGGAGTTCACCGGTTGCCTTGACGCAGGCTCCTATGGTGATCCTCTTGAGCATGGCTTCATCCAGCATCCCCAGTTCCACCACCACCTGGAGGTTGTTATTGGTGCTCCCATCGTTGAGGGCGATGAATTGATTGTTGCGGAAACTGCGAACCCAGCCCATGACGGTAGTTGTGAAATGGGTGGCTTCGGAGCTTAGCAGGGCCTTGATTTTTGTACGCTGATTGAACATGACTGTTAATGTGCAGGGACAATAAATTCCCTAAAATTCGCGGCAAATATAAGGAATAGGAACAAACAGATATTTTCCCGGGAAACATGGAATGGTATGGTCTCTGACTTTTTACCCCATGGGCCCCGGTTCTTGATAACCATTATGCTCAGAATGTACGCTGATATGAATTTCAAGGCAGGTCTTATATCAGAAGTCAAGAGTACTGCAATAGTAAAAATCGATCAATCGACCTGCATGGACATAGTCGAGAAGAACTACCTACCAATAAATTAAGAATTTGCAGCCCCAAAGATCCTATTGTATCCCGGAGGCACCCGCATATAACCACTTGATTTACATTCAAATTTAAAGCGTATTCCCTCATTATTCCACCTCTGCCACGCATTGGATTGCATTTCAAATAACTTTGTAGTTTTATATCAAATTAGTAATAAAGCTTAACAATAACTTATTGAATTCAATCCGATAAGAATACCATTCTTCCCTTTCGCTCTAATCCCGCGGTTGGTGATGGTCACATTTGGCGCAATAACGCCTCGTAGAACTACAGGTCACTTGCTTCAATGTTTAATATCGCTTTCGTTTTAATTCAAAATGTCTTGATCTTAACCTTGATTCAATTTAAATAAAAATGAAAAAATATACCCTCTTATTTATCCTTTTTCTAATCCCGTTTACTGTAGTTTTTACACAGCAAACAGTCATCACTTCTTACACCAAAAAGTCATTCATGATACCCATGAGGGATGGTATTAAATTATTTACAGTGGTGCTCACCCCAACGGAATATGACCAGCCTTTGCCGTTCCTGTTGCAAAGGACACCTTATGGTGCAGACTGGCCCGTAAAAGAAGATTCTGCACTTGGTACAGACCATTTCCCGCCCTATTACCGGTCAATGGCAACGGAAGGTTACATTCTCGTGTTCCAGGATATACGTGGTAAATTTAATAGCGAAGGAAGTTTTGAAATGAATCGCCCCGTGTACCACTTAGAGGACAAATCAAAAACGGACGAAAGTACAGATGCTTATGATACCATCGACTGGCTGATTAAAAATATAAGCAACAATAATGGAAAGGCCGGTATATTCGGCATTTCTTACGATGGTTATACCGCACTCGATGCAGCCATTAATCCACACCCTGCTTTAAAGGCAAGTTCTCCACAAGCTTCGCCGGCCGATATGTTTTTAGGAGACGATTTCCATCACAACGGTGCTTTTCGGTTGAGTTATGGATTTGAATACAGCTACTATGTAGAAAATAATAAGGGCGCCAATAGTATTTACCCCTTTCCACAATTTGACCTGTTTGACTGGTATTTAAAACTGGGCCCTTTAAAAAATGTAAATGAAAAATATTTTAAAGGGAAGCTCGCTGCATGGAACGATTTTGCCGGACACCCAAACTACGATGCTTTCTGGCAACGGCAATCTATGCTGAACAATCTTCATGTTCCTCAGTTACCCATCATGCATGTAGGTGGTTATTTTGATCAGGAAGATCTGAACGGACCCCAGATCATGTACCACCACCTGGAAAAAAAGGATAGTTTCAACCGAAACTTTATCGTGTTAGGGCCATGGAGCCATGGACAGTGGGCCGGACGCAAAGCGGACAGCCTCGGTAATATAAGTTTTGAAAACCTCACAGCATTATGGTTCCAGGAATTACAAAGGAAGTGGTTCGATTATTGGTTAAAAGGGATCGGCGATGGAAAATTTACCGAAGCCAACTGTTTTCAAACGGGCAGCAACCAGTGGAAAACTTATGATCGCTGGCCCCCTCTCAATGCAGGGATAAATAAATTATATGTAAACGCAGATTATACGGCGAGTTATTCAAAACCAGGCAATAGCAAAGGCGCCGTAAGTTTTGTGAGTGACCCGGCAAAGCCAATCCCTTACAGAACCCAACCCATTGAAGCCACATACGGTTTTGGCAGCCGTTGGAGCACCTGGCATGTAGAAGACCAGCGTTTTGTTAGCTCTAGACCCGATGTACTCAGTTTTAAAGCAGATGCTCAGCAAGAAGACCTTACCGTTACAGGAAAAATAGTGGCACATCTGTTTGCAAGCACTTCAGGTACCGATGCCGATTTTATTGTGAAATTAATTGACGTATATCCCGATGTGGATAACAAAAACAAATTAATGAGCGGCTACCAATTACCAGTAGCCATGGAAGTTTTTAGAGGCCGTTTTAGAAAAGGTTTTGAGAAACCTCGCCCACTTATTCCCAATAAGCCAGAAGAGTTTGTGATAGACTTGCACGATATCAACCATACCTTTTTAAAAGGCCATCATTTAATGATTCAAATTCAAAGCAGCTGGTTCCCTATTATTGATCGTAATCCACAAAAATATGTCCCTAATATTTTTGAAGCAAAAGAAAATGATTTTATAAAAGCAACCCATACTATTTATTGTAATAATCAATATCCCACTTATATTGAGTTACCAGTCATGAAGGAATAGTTCAAATCGTTATCCATTATTTTAAATTCATTTTAATCGAAGACTTATAATCCGTGTAATGAATGTATTTATCGACATTCATCCACAATACCCTCAACGAATCCTGTTTTGAATAATTCCGGATCACAAATGGACGTACGTTGTTGTGTTCAGAATGACCGGTGATCACTTCAACACTCCAGTCTAAGCCCTTATTGGGTGTTTTCCATTTTTCTATTTCGAACTTCTTATCCTTTAATCTTGATAAATAAAGAATGGAAGGGTCTTCGTGGTCCAAAACGATTCCACCGGAATAATTAGGCTCACGCTCTTTCTCCCCCTCCGGGGTTTGCGGAAACCATGGGCCTGAATCTACCAGCTTATGATTATTCCATTGATTATGGCTCCAAACACTGTAATAATAAACGTGGCTGCTGTCATTGGGGAACCTGGAATAAACGATTACCGGTTCGCCTTGCTTATTTTCCGCAACGTCCCATATCCAGGCCTTTTCATTTGTTTTGGTTGCATCATAAACGAGATCTGCCCTTTCGGGCCGTATGGGCAAGGTCGACCAGTCGGCAATCTTTTCACCACTGGCCTTGTATAAGGCATTGCCGGAATATTTAGCATAGTAGATGGAGTTTGCCGGCTCCACATTGGGATGGCCATCCGTAAAGGCAAAATGAATGACCTCTTTGTTGTCTGAGGCGACTTTTAAATAAGGACGCCTGTCTTTATAGATCCGGTCAGGCAGAATTAATATTTTCCCCGGGCTCCATACTTTCCCCCCATCATCCGAAACTGAAAAATTAGGCTTAAAATCTGCTCCCCGCCAAAATAGGTAAAGCCGGTCGTTTTCGTTTGCCAATTGACAAATGTTTGTATAAGTATAAGTATCGGAAAGTCCCGGGTATGAAAGCGGGTCATTTAAATTTAAGAAAGTGGCTGTTTCCCATTCGGAAATATCTTCAGCCCGCTTCGCTTTCAACAGGTAAATCGGTTCGGAGGTCGCATGTTTTGAATAAAAGACCATCAGTTTTCCCTGCCGGTCGATAAACAAACTGGGGTTGTCGTGATCGTCTTTCTCAAAGTTTTCATGCAATACTTTTGTTTCAATGCGTTTCAAATCGTGGTCATAGAAACCTACAACAATATTACCTGAACCATCTACCCAACCTGCAAAAGTCCTTCTGTGCTGCCCCTGAAAATAAACGGCCCTCGGATCGGAAAACCAGCACCATGCCCCATCACCGGAAAATGATAAATAAGCTTCACCCGGTATTGATTTATTTTTTATTTGCCCAATGCATCCACTGAAGGTTGAAATTATACAAAAGGAAAGTACGACCAAAACTTTTACATAAAAGCCAAAGTCTGAACTTACCATTTTTGAATTAATAACTTTCATAATCCGGTTATGGCTTTATAAGGAGCTCAGGGCTATACCGTCTAAATTGTCGGGACTAAAGTTATTATAATCTTTCTTATAATCCACGCAGGATCATTTCCTTGAGCGGATTCACAAGGAAATACTTTCTATACCCTTATGTCCATTTGGCAGCGGAAAAGAAAAAGCAATTCGAAGCCAGTGAAACGATA
>CAYOPD010000069.1:5637-17435 GCA_964405735.1 uncultured Saprospiraceae bacterium
GCATACTTTTGAACAAAACTCTTATGAGAAGGATCCGCGGAAGTTCCATGGGAAGTCATTAGAGGCTCGCATCCTTGGAAAAGAAAATGGAGAGTGGAGATTGCCTGTTTGGGGTTTCATTATTGCCCGATGGAGGACGGGAATAAATAAATTTGGATTGAATATTGCCAAATAAATGAAGCCGGCCAACTTGCTGGTTCCATCATATTGATCTCACCGGTTGAAATTCTATATTGACGCATGACCTCTCCTGATCATTCGTAAACTTTTTTTTGGTAGAGTTGAATATTCGGCTCTTCTTATCCAATGCAGTGGAAAACTCATTTGAACCTGCTCGTCTTGTCACCCTGAATAATAGCTAATCAATTAATAACCAATTAGATGTAATACTGATGAAAATAATGTAAACGATTACATTTATTTTCGAAATTTTCATATATTCGCCATTACTAAATCCTTAATAAGATTAAAAACATTAATGGAATGAAAAAGAAACCTTACACATTGACTCGAAAATCGCGATGGATTGGTCTTTCTTATCGTGGTTTAATACTACCTCTGTTCATGGCATTTGCATTCACTGCATCTGCACAAGACATCCAAGTAACAGGAACCGTCCGGGACCAAAATGGAGAGGGCCTGATCGGTGCTTCCGTATTATTAAAAGGTACGAATACCGGGACGGTAACCGATGTAAACGGTTACTATTCTCTAACGGTCCCTTCAGACGGAGTACTCTCCGTCTCCTATACCGGGTTTGCCACCATGGATGTCGCCGTAAATGGCAAGTCTACATTGGATATCAATATGACTCAATCTGCCTCCGTACTCGATGAAATCGTGATTGTCGGTTATGGCGCCCAAAGGAAAAGGGATGTAACCGGGTCAGTCACCTCCGTCAGTGAAACCACCCTTAAGGAAGTACCCGCCCCGAATTTGCTCAATCAGCTTAAAGGGAGGGCTGCAGGTGTTTCCATAGTGAGCAATGGATCCACTCCGGGCTCCCAGGGTTCTATCCGCATCAGGGGTAACCGGACCTTGACTACGGGTAACGGGGACGGACTGGATGGCCCGCTTGTAGTCGTGGACGGAATTCCATTTGGCGGATTGAACGATATTAATCCGGATGATATCGCCAGTATGGAAATTTTAAAAGATGCCTCTGCCACTGCCATTTTCGGGTCACGCGGTTCAGGCGGTGTCATCCTGATCACCACCAAAAGAGGTAAAGTAGGAAAACCGGTATTAACCTATGATGGTTACCACGGCCTCACCAGCGTTCTGGCAAAATACAACGTCATGAACGGCCAGGAATACGCGGCTTTTAAGGAAGCAGCAGCAAAATACAACAGTGTTTCGCCGGGCACCACCCCCTACCCTTTGACGGCTCTGGAATCCGCAAATCTTGCAGCGGGTGTCAATACGGATTGGCAGGATTTACTTTATCAGCAAGGTTATAATACCAGCCATCAATTGGGACTACAGGGTGGAGTTGAAAATACACAATATTCACTCGGTCTCGGATACTTCAACGAAAGCGGAATCATCACCAATCAAAATTTTGATAGAATGAGCATCCGGGCTACACTGGATCAAAAGTTAGGTAACCGATTTAAAATAGGATTGAATACCATCAATACGCTTAGCCATACCAATAATCCCGGCGGAGGCGGTGTACCCGGATTTTTAAGCGGTCTTTCTCCTTTGGCAAAACCGTATAATGACGATGGTACGGTAAATTTATTTCCAAAGCTTGGCACCATCGATGCCGCTCAAATTTCCCCGCTGACCCTGATTTCCAGGGCAGATGATATCCTGTCCAAAACCAGAAACATTCGGACATTCAACAGCTTGTACGGAGAAGTAGATATCTTAAATGGCCTAAAATATAGATTCAATGCAGGCTTGAATTATAGCCAATCAGCATTTAATGGTTATGGACCTCCAAATACGTATGTGAACAACGCCACCGTGCAAAGCTCATCGAATGCAGACCTGAGCAATTCGGAGTTTTGGGATGTAAATCTTCAGCATTTATTATATTATGATAAAGTATTCTCAGAAAAACACAAATTGGGATTGACCGCTTTGTTTGAAGTGACCAAAAACCACAGCATGGGATCAAACTTTAATGTAAAGGGCGTCCCGGCAGATTATATAAAAACGTCAAACTTTGCCTTAGCCTCCGGAGCACCTACGGCAAACGCAACAAACGGAAATTTCTTTTCAGAAACGGGTTTATTATCCTATATGGCCCGTGTCAACTATTCCTATGATGGCCGGTACCTGCTTACGGCTACTTTCCGGAGGGATGGCTCTTCGACGCTTTCACCCGGCAATCAATATTTCAACTACCCCGCCATTGGCCTGGGTTGGAACATAACAAACGAACCCTTTATGAAAGAGGTATCCTTCATTACCAACCTTAAATTGAGAGGTGGGTGGGGCATCTCCGGCAATAGGAATGTTGGGGCCTACGCCACCTTAGGGGCACTGTCCGCCGGTTATTATAATTTTGGCCCCACTACCGCCGGGCAGGTACTGGCTTATACGGTGACCAACTTACCTGCCAGTGATCTCGGGTGGCAGTCCACTTCACAAATAGACATCGGGCTGGAAATCGGGTTATTCAAAAATCGAATTACCGGAAATTTTGATGTGTATCATCAAAACACGAAAGATATATTGCTTTCCGTAAACCTGCCCCCAAGCAATGGTGCCGGCTCAACGCTTAAAAATCTGGGGAAGACCGAAGGCAAGGGATTTGAAACGTCCCTGACCTTTGACATTTTTAGCAATCCCAATGGCTTCAACTGGAGTACGGATCTGATTTACTTTTTCAATCGGGAGAAAATCATCCAACTTACCACCCCTACCGAATTGGACAATAAAGGCAACGGATGGTTTGTGGGCCATCCGCTCACGGTAATCTATGATTACAAAAAATTGGGAAACTGGCAATTGACCGATGCCAGCGATGGCACTTTGGCCAAGCAGACTTCCCCGGTACAACTGCCTGGTCAAATACGGGTACAAGATGTGGATGGCAATGGTAAAATAGATGCCGCCGATCGGCAAGTCATAGGCAATTTCCAACCGAAGTGGGAAGGAGGATTTTCAAACAGACTTAGTTTCAAAGGATTTGATTTATCTACCGTGATTTTCGCAAGGATGGGCATGAAAGCATTGGTGCCTTATTTGTCAGGAACTTCCGGAGGCGGGTCGGGCTTCGGATTCTTCAACCAGGGCCGGTCCAATCAATATAAGGTCGATTATTGGACCAATGAAAACCCTACGAATGCATTTCCCCGTCCCGATGGAAATGCCGGGGTCAAAGATTTTGCATCCGTAAATACGTATTACGATGGCTCTTTTATCAAAATGAGAAGCATAAATCTGGGGTATACATTTAATTCAAACCGATTGAGCCGGGCCGGCATCACCGGAGCACGGATTTATGTAAATGCAACAAATCCTTTCATCATATGGGCTCCCTTGGTCCGGGATAATTTGGGTATTGATCCCGAAGGAAACAGCAACGCGACTACAGGAACGGTCATTGGAGACGGCGTACCCACCAGGCAAATAAGTGTGAACTTAAACAACCCTCCGGTAAAACAATTTACAGGTGGCATTAATCTTAAATTTTAAATTGAATAGAAATGAAAAAGATACCATTTTCCATATTGATTTGTTTATTATTATCTTCCATGGGATGTGAAAAAATACTGGAAGAACATCCCCAGTCACAGGTAGTTCCTTCCTTTTTTACAAGTTCTGCCGGTGTACTCGGCGGAATTGCAGGGGTATACAACGATTTGCGGAGCCAATGGGGCACTGAAGGATTTTCCATTGAAATGCAAGCCGGAACGGATGAGTTTATACAGGGAGCCAGCAGCGGGGGTGGCCCGGTCCATACCTACAATGGACTCAATGGAACGAACTTTGGCTCGGCATGGAGTGTGGCGTTTACCGACATCAATACTTTAAATGGAGTTTTAAAATTTGGACAAAATCTCAATGAAGCCGAAGCCGTCAAAAAGCAATATTTGGCACAGGCTAAATTTTTAAGGGCATTCTGGTATTTTTATTTGGTACAAACCTGGGGCGATGTGCCTCTGAATACCGAGTTTATTACCGTTGCTTCCCAGGCAGCTAAAAGAGATCCGGCCGCTGAGGTCTATAAACAAATCATACAGGATTTTACCGAGGCATCCGCAGATCTGCCAGACAAACCCACGGCTCCCTTTTTGGGCAAAGCGGCCTGTAAACCGGTAGCCAAATTTTTCCTTGCCAAGGCCCTTCTGACCAGAGGTTGGCTGACCAATTCACAAGCAGATTTTGCCGAGGCTGCAAAAATTGCAACGGAGATCATTGACAATAAAGCCATTTATGGTCTTGATTTATGGCAGGATTTTGGGGATGCTTATTTACCTGCAAACGACAATGGTAAAGAAACCATGTTTGTAAGCGATCATTCCAACGATGCAAAGTATGGTTATTATACGGTAGGTGGAGCCGCGTCGGGCGGTGCGGCTCAAAACCTCAGTCCCTGGTTTACAAACTGGAACTATCCAGCAGTGAGTGGTATTAATTCGTTTTTAAATGCCAATGGCGTGCTTACCAATAGCGGAACCGCCGCCATGGTCAGGGATGCTTTTTATGGCCGCCCTTACATCCGGATCAGGCCCAATAGTCACAAGTGGGCAACCGGGGCCAATGCGGGCAAAAACTACTTTTTAGATCAGGCGTTTGTCAATAGGGATGTGGATTCAAGATTTGCCAATACCTTCTACACTGTTTATATTTCCAACACGGCTGTCACGAATACCCCTACCACCGCAAACAATAAAAGAGGCATCGGTTATACCATGAGGGTGGGTGTTGATACGGCAGTTCTCTTTACGGATTATGAAGTACCCGGTGCTCCCCAGTTTATAGGTACTACTCCTTTCAAAGGGATTGTGGTGCCGCCGAGCCTTTGGAAATCCGACATATATCCTGCGATTAAAAAGTTTATGGATCCCAGCCGGGGCTCCAATTTTAACGATCCCTCGACCCGCCCCCTGGTCATCACCCGCTTTTCAGAGGTTTACCTGGTTGGTGCGGAAGCCTATTTGCAGGCCGGGGACAAAGTGAAAGCGGCTGATCTGCTCAATGTCATTCGTCAAAGGGCTGCATATCGGAAAACAAATACCCCGGCTCAAAATGCAAGTGCCGCGGAGGCGATGAAAATTACTGCTAATGAGGTGACGGTTGATTTTATCCTGGATGAAAGAAGCCGAGAACTCTTTGGGGAGTGGATGAGATGGCATGATTTGGTACGCACGAAGTCTTTATTAAAACGCATTCAGGCATGGAATCCGGAAGCCGGTCCCAATATTAAAGAACATCATGTTTTGAGGCCTATACCTCAGGCACAAATTGACCGTACCGTAGAAGGGCCTAAGTTCCCCCAGAATCCCGGGTATTAACCGAAAAGATAAATCAATTATGTTACTTAATAGGCTACCTCCTCTGGTAGCCTATTTTTATGCTCATACTTCTCGAATCCCTCCTTATATTTTCGCCAATACTTTTACCCGGCTTCCGTATCCCGTCGAGAATACCGCATAATAGATGCCAGCAGGCCAACCGGCAACATCCAGCATCCTGGTTCCTCCGGTTGAAATTTTATATTGAACCATTATTTCCCCTGAAACATGGGTAATCTTTAAATGCCCTTCACCTCCAATTGGTCCATTTGATTTGAAATACATATGATTTGAGGATGGATTGGGGAAAAATGAAATATCCCAATCGGGTGATTTTAATTCCTGCACCGGAGTGGCCATCCTCACCGCCGGCGGATTATTGAAAAAATTCCAAAGAAGTCTGGGTGCGTCCACCGGGTGGTTTTTGCCGTTGGGATATTCATGTACTTGATCTTTGTTGAGCATAAATACATAAGGGGCGCATTTTTCACCCGCCCTGCAGGTGCTCCAGGTATATATGTGGCTTACAGGAGTTTCGATTTTGCTAAATTCTTCCGTAAGGCCCTGGCAAATGAGGGCTCTTCGGATGCTGGCCTGCAAATAGATCAAGATGGAATCACCACCAAATGGCAATTCCACCGGAAACAGATCAGTAAAATAACGGTCATCCTTTGTACCGACCATGTACAACATGGGGATCCTTCGGGGTGCTGGAGTGGTTGAGTCTATCGGGTGCAAAGAAGCGCTTGACCCTCCGGCCGCCGAAAAAACATCGGTGGCTTCCATTGAAATTTTGTGAGCCATCGAACTGCCGTTGGAAAATCCACTCATAAAAATCTTTTTAGGGTTCACTTTCAAAGTATCTGACACCAACTGGATTAATTTTTTAAAAAAAACGATATCGCTGATCAACTTATTCATATCTTTTTCGCACACCTGCGACAATAAATCCCCACATACAAATTTTGAAAGATTTTTTTCTTTATCATTCTCGGACTTGTCCAGGTAACACCACACCAGTGCCGATGGGAATATGGTGATAAAATTCTCCGCCTGTCCCAGTTCCTTCCAGCCCACCGGGTTATAATAATTGGTCGCCTCCCCGGAAGTACCATGACACATGAATACGATGGGGTAACCCTCCGCCGGTGGAGGAGTGGTAGGCACGGAAACAATGGCTTCACGGAGCCTCGATTCACTAAGTATCTTTATATCAATCTTTTTCTGAGCGGTTATGGTGAGTTGAAACAGGAGTGACAAGCCGAATACTAAGATATGCTTCATATCAATATAAATTGAGATGCTCAAAAGTATCATTCAATGACTGAAATTATTCTTACCCCTTTGGGTGATATCGTATAAATCATGACTGACTACTGACTATTGACCACTAAAAATCAGCGCGCCCGATGACATTAATCATTTCTCCAACCCAGTAAAGTCTTGCACTTTGTAAGAGCAATGGATATGGAAAAGATGAAAGCCATAGTTTACACGGAATATGGCGGGCCCGATGTCCTGAAATTAACAGAGGTTGCAAAACCAAATCCAAAAGAAGATGAAGTCCTGATCAGGATTTACGCAGTTTCGGTGAATTATGGGGATATCCTTGCCCGAAATTTTAAAAATATCTCCCCTGGAGAATTCAATATGCCATGGCTTTTTTGGGCCATTGCCCGGTTCAGTTTTGGTTTGAACAAACCTAAAAAGAACATCCTCGGAAACTCTTTTTCAGGAGAAGTTGAGGTCGTGGGCGACGCAGTCAAAAAATTCAAACCCGGGGACAAGGTATTTGGCCATACAGCTGAACAAATGGGTGCTTTGGCAGAATATTTATGCATGCGCGAGAACGAAACAATGGCCACCATGCCCGAGACCATGACCTTCGAGGAGGCTTCCGCCGTTCCTTATGGTGGGCTTATGGCATGGAGTTTATTGAAAAGGGTGGAAATCCGGAAGGGGCATAAAGTGCTCATTTTGGGTGCTTCGGGGGCCATTGGCTCAGCTGCGGTTCAACTGGTCAGGCAGTTTGGAGCAGAAATTACAGGGGTTTGCGGGGACGCGAGTACCGGATTTGTTAAAAGCATAGGAGCAAACAAAATCATTGATTACCGAAAGGAGGATTTTACAGAAAACGGCGAGACATACGATCTCATTTTTGATGTATTGGGCAGGGGCACCTTTTCTAAATACAAATCCTCGCTCACGCAAAATGGAGTCTATTTTTCAGTCAGTTTTAAAACTTTAAAACTGCTTCAGATGCTCTGGACTGCCTTCACAGGGGGGAAGAAAGTGCTGTGCGCCCTTGCAAAGCCAAATCAAGAAGATTTGATTTCCATCAAGAATCTTATTGACGCCGGCCGGTTTAGGTCCATGATTGATAAATCTTTCACTTTGGAACAGGCAGCAGAAGCACATCGCTATGTTGAAAGCGGCCACCGGGTCGGGAATGTCGTGATCGTGATCTAAGAAACAAACGATTGTATTGGGCCATGAATCAACCCTTACAACTTTTAAGAATAGTCATGAAACCAGAATCATCATGAACAAGAATTTCATCTTATCGGGATTGGCTGCATCTGTCGTCAATCTTTTAATTAACGCCGGCGTTTATTTTCTCTTTTTAAAGAATGTCTTTGAGACCTATCCGCCTGTATCTGAGGAGTTCTATAAACAATTGGCCCGGCCTTCAGACCAATTGGTAGGCTGGGCAATGGCCGCTACGACATTGACCACGGGTTTTTTTATAGCCACCGTCATTAAATGGTCCGGTGCAAGAAACTTCCTGTCCGGTTTAAAAACCGGGCTCATCGCCGGGACTCTTTTCTGGAGTTCTGTAAATTTTGGTTTGTACGCGTCCTCCAACCATTTTTCGCTGGCTGGGGTTTTAGTGGATTTGCCATGCAGCATTTTGGCCATGACCCTTGCAGCGGCAGTTTCAGCCTGGATTTTAGGCGCGGGAAAATCAATTGGGCCGGGAACGGGACATGATTAAAAAATGCCCATGACCGTTTGGATAAAAATATTAACGTCTATCGGAAGCCTGGTTTCCATTGGATTCGGCATATGGCACTTTTTTGTTCCCAAAATATGGCACTGGTATTCCTATATGGACCAGTCGGCCACTGAACTGGTTCTGGCTATAAAGGTTATAAACCTGCTTTTTTCATTGTCGCTTGTCCTGTTCGGGTTCGCCAATTTGTCTGTCGTGTACAGAATGCCCCAGGAAAGGTTTTCCCTGATGGTGTTGCTTGCTTCATCAGGTATTTTATGGGGCACCCGTTCTATCCTGCAATTTCTGTATCCACAGGCTTCTTTCCGCCCCATGGTTCAATACATGCTTTTATTGACATTTATTTTGGTGTTTGGCTGTTTTGTCTTTTCCTTTTGGCTTGTTTGGTCAAAGAAATAATCAGGTCAACCGGATGCTCAGGATATTCTATAAATTTGGAAGATCTGCGAAAAATCACATAAAACCATTGGTATGTCAAACAGAAAAACCTCAGATTTTAGACGTCAATTTATCAGGAAGGCATCCATGTCTTTATTCGGAATTTCACTATTTCAAAATTCAATTGGACAAATGCCAATTTCCGAAAAAAAGACCAACCAAGGTCCTTATGACCGGTATCCGGCTATAGAGGATGCATGGGTGTATAGTGTTGTGAATTACGCCCACTTTGATATGGATAACGTAAAAACAATGGTCATTAAACGACCGGAATTGGCAAACGCCTCATGGGATTGGGGTTTTGGGGATTTTGAAACGGCCATTGGAGCCTGCTCCCATACGGGAAGGCGAGACATCGCTGAGTTTCTGATGAGTTATGGGGCAAGACCGGATATTTTTACTTTTGCCATGATGGGAATGTTAAGCAGTCTGAGGGAAATGATCGAAACGGTCCCAGGCATTCAAAGGCATCGGGGACCACACGGAATTACAATACTGAAACATGCACGAAACCGTTTATCAAGTAAAGATATCAGCGCCAAAGACAAAGAAAATGTTTTGAAGGTTATCAAATACCTTGAAACGTTGGGAGATGCAGATGAAGGCGCCATAAGTCTAACCTTGACGAAAGAGGATAAAACCATTTTTTCAGGTGATTATAAATTCGGAGAAGGTGCGACTGAAACATTCAATGTAGGACCGTATTCACTTGACCCGGCCAATTTTATTCGTATAACCCGAAAGGGAATGCCTGGCAGATTATTACATAAAATAGGAGAACACACGTTTTCCCCAACAGGGGCTCCATCGGTAAGGATTATATTTGAAATGAAGGAACATCAAGTCCATTCGTTGACCATTTACGAACCTGAACCTGTACTTAGGGCAATTAAAATTTAGGGTATCATTTAATTGGATGGTTAGGCTCCATCCTCCTGGTTTAAAGGTAGCCCCGGCTTGGAATGAACAACAGACATCGCGCTCCGAAACAGAAAATCGATCAGGGGCTTGCAAGTAAATTTTGTATGCCATCGGACTGGAACGAGTCAGCCTCAACAAAGGCCGATCCATGGCAGTAAAACCAACTTGCTTCCTTACTATCTGATTACCTTACCCTATAAACCGGATACCTCAAAAACGCCGGTTCAATCCACGGAGACTGTTCGTACACATAATGAAGCTGGGCCCGTGCGCTCTTGGCAAAGGTGCTGTCCGATTGCCTTTTTTGGACCAGTTTGTCCTTCAGTTCCGGATGGTTTTGAAGGTAATCCGCGGCAATGTCTTCAAAAGCATAAGCGCTATAGCCTTCTTTCTGGCCGAGGACCGCGTCGAAAAAATTCCAGGCAAAATAGGAATCAGGCGCAGCGGGCTCCAGAACTTCGACCAGGAAACGGTTGGCAGCCTGGTCCATCGGGATAAAATAATCTCCTTTCCGGAAAGACATCCTTTTTATGGAAATACTGGTTTTGACCTCAGTATGGACAGGGTGGCCTTCAAAAGGGCGGTTCGCGGATTTATAATCTTCAATACGGTAGGTTTCCACCTCCAGGGCGGTGTCCCGCGGGAAAGGCTTCATATTGACTTTGTTGGCTTTCAGCAAATCGATCACCTTCCACCAGCCCTGGGGAATGATATATGCTGAGGGTTTATGCACCTTTAAATTAGGAACATAATAATTGTAAAAGGGGATGGTTTTTTCAAAAGGTTTGTCGCGGTCGTAATAGAGCCTTTGAAGGCCGGAGACTGTGCTGGTTTTGTAGCCTGCTTCATACCCTTTATATAATCGTTCAGAAGAGCGGGACCGGTCGGATGCCCAGCTCAGGGTGAATTCCTGCTGGGTTTTCACGGAAGTTCTGGTTTCGGTCCGGAGTTGTTTTATTTTTTCACTGTGGTTTGAAGTAAAATCCATAAAACTCCGCATCAGTTCGTAGGTAGCCGCTACCCGCAGGCCATAAGGTTTGAGCATATGGGTTTCCGCCACAAATGAAAAACTATGCCAGAGCGCCGCATAGCCGCTGCTGTACCTCGGGCCGTCCATGAATTCAGGCCAGCCCTGGTCCACACGGTCGCCAAAAGCATTGACATAAGGGATCAGGTCGTAGCCCCTGGTTTTCATGGCTGCATAGATCCCCGGTTCAAAATCTGTATTCATGAATTCACCCAGGACCCCTCCCAGTTTGTTGTGCTGCGTGCATATCAGGGTCATGACATGCTGGTAATCCGCCCCGTTGCTCACATGGTTGTCCAGGAAAACATCGGGATCGGCAAGGTGAAAGATTTCAGCAAAAGAGCGGGCTTCTTTGGAATCGCATTTGATAAAATCGCGATTGAGGTCCAGGTTCTGGGAATTGCCGCGGAATCCAAAAGCTTCAGGGCCATTCTGGTCCACCCGGTAATCTATGCTGCGGTCCAGGCAGCCCCCGATATTGTAAACGGGGATGATGGCCAGGACAATGTTGTCCGGCATGCGGATTTTACCAAAGGCGATATCCCTGGCCAGCAGCATACTCGCATCGATGCCATCGGGCTCCCCCGGATGTATGCCGTTATTGACCAGGATGATCCTTTTGTTTTTCTGCCGAATGCGGGCGAAATCGCTTTCCCCATCGTTGGCTACCACTACCAGGTGAAGGGGTTGGCCGGCATCGGTCATACCCATGGTGCGCAGATGCACCCTGGCCGAGCGCTGATCGAGCGTTTTCCACCAACGGATGATTTCCCAATAATCCGGCGTTTCCCGGGCATTGCTTTTTTCAAACCAGGTGACCAGGGACTGACCATGAGAAGGCATCAGGCTGATAAATAAAGTGAAGGTGAGAACAAATTTCATAGGATGAATTGGTGGGGTAAAAATAGAGATTAGTTTGTCAGTT
>CAYOPD010000069.1:17535-21864 GCA_964405735.1 uncultured Saprospiraceae bacterium
AACAAATTTCATAGGATGAATTGGTGGGGTAAAAATAGAGATTAGTTTGTCAGTTGATCAGTTTGTCAGTTGATCAGTTGATCAATTGATCAGTTGATCAGTTGATAAACTGGGTAACTAGATAACTGATTAACTGGTTAACTGGTTAACTGGTTAACTGGTTAACTGGTTAACTGGTTAACTATCCCAACTCCGAATTTCATCTTAACTTTAATCAAAATTATTCAACATGCCATTTTCCAAAATTTTAATTGCTGTCGACAGCAGCGACTATGCCGTAAATGCCGCCAAAAAAGGATTTGAACTTGCCCAGGAAACCAATGCGGCCGTTGCCCTGGTTTTTGTAGTGGACGCCGCCAAAGCCATTGGCAATGTGGATGCAGGCATCCTGCCCATGGAGGCAGAAGACATGCTGCGTAAAGAGGCCCAACAAACCATCGACCAGCTGGCTGAACTTTCACACGATGCGTCCAGGTTGTCAAAACTCACCCCTGAAGGCAATCCCCAGGATGAAATCCTTCAGACAGCGGAAGATTGGGGAGCCGACCTCATCGTCATGGGCACCCATGGGCGGACCGGACTGGTTCATTTCCTTGTCGGCAGCATCGCCGAATCCGTGGTACGACACTCCAAGGTGCCAGTGATGGTCGTCCCCACCAAGGAGTAAATCCTTTTCAAGGATCAGGCGTATGCATCTCCCTGGCGTGATGATCTCCATCGTCCCAGTACTTCCCTCTGAGGATATCAAAAGGGATGTGGCCTGGTATGAAACAGGCACGGGTTTCAAGTCGGTATATTCCGATGAAATGTATGCAGTGCTTTGCCGGGACGGGATTTGCCTGCACCTGCAATGGCATGCGTGCACCGATGATGATCCCCTGCTGGGCGGGTCGGTCATCCGGATACTGGTACCGGATATCCATTCTTTCCACGATGAATTTGTGGCCAGGGGGACTATTCCATCCGGCAAACTAAGACTCAATACCCCCTGGCAAACCCATGAGTTCGGTTTCTACGATTTAAATAAAAATGCAATTTTTATTGTACAGGATCTTCTTACGGTTTAACTTTTGACTATGCCTGACCTGGGTTCCCTGATCACCGCCATCGAACTCCACGACGTGGATGCCATCCAATCCGCCTTTGCCCAGGGCATCGACCCCAATGATCTTTATCAGGGGATACCACTCTTTCATGAGCTCACCAGTGAATACACGCGCAGTCCGAGGTTCAGGCAATGCGTGAAGGCCTTTGTCGATTTTGGATTGAAAGGCGAAGACCCGGCCCTGCTTGCTGTCCTCCTTGATGATGCCCCAGGCTTGAAAAAACGGATGGACGCCGACGGAACGCTTATCCACAAAACTTATTCATTGCGATGCGCCTATACCCAGATGGTTGACGTCACCCTCCTGCACCTTTGCGCGGAATTTAATCATGTCGCCTGTGCCGAGCTTTTATACAGGCATGGCGCCGATATTAATGCGGCAGCCGGCTTGGATGAATTTGGTTTTGGCGGGCAGACCCCGGTCTTTCACACTGTCAATCAGAATTCGAACCAGTCGGCAGAGATGTTATCCTTCCTCCTGGACCGGGCAGCCAACCTCCAGATCACCGTACCCGGCCTGATTTGGGGCAAAAGCTATGAATGGGAGACCCTGATCCCTGCTGTGAATCCCATCTCTTATGCCATGATGGGCCTATTGCCACAGATGCACCGCAATGAAACCGTGATCGCGGAAACGGTAAGTTTATTGATCCGGCACGCTTATGGCATTCGCTATGAACCGGTCAATGTCCCCAATGCATACCTGTCCAGGTCATGAACCCACCCCTGCCTCAACAGGTTCTATTCGAACAATTGGTGCTTCTGCCCATCGCCGAATGCATGGAAGAAAATCAAATTTTCCTGACCAAGTCCGAATGCCAGGAAACCCTGACCATGTCCGTAGAATACTACCAACGCATCGGTTACCAGCCTCCCTGGATAGGGTACTTTGTTCAGCGGGGGGAGCAGATTGTGGGATCTGCCGGTTTTAAAAGCCCTCCGAGGGAGGGAAGGATTGAAATTGCCTACGGCGTATTTGAACCTTTCCGTCACCAGGGCATTGGAGCTTCCATTTGCCGCGCCCTGACCGAATTGGCCTTGGAATCGCTTCCAGCAGTGGTGGTAACGGCTAGGACCCTACCTGAAATTAGTTTTTCCAGCAGGATACTGGCAAAAAACAAATTCCGGAATATAGGTACGGTCCTCGATCCGGAGGATGGACCAGTATGGGAATGGGTTTATTGTCAATCGAAATCATGAGGATCCGGGTTCTCAATCGGTTTCTTCCAGGAAAAAGATTTCTTCTACCTTCTTGCCAAACTCCCTGGCGATTTTTATAGCCAGGGAGGTAGATGGCACATATTTATTGGCTTCTATCGCGTTAATGGTCTGCCTGCTGACCGAGACCCGGTTGGCCAGTTCTTCCTGAGTATAGCCTTTTATGGCACGCTCGACCCGGATATTATTTTTCATGGTCTGGCACTGCGTTTTTGTAAAGGAGGAAATTGAAGCGGATGATAAAAATGATCAGAACCGTGAACATATTATAAATCATCACGGAAAGGAATACTCCGCCGTAAATAAATATAAATGCGCACAGCAGGAGAATATAACTGACCCATACTGCCCACAACAGGGAAGTCAGCCGGAGATTGGCTATAAATTCATCCTCCTTCTTTTCCCTTGAAAATCCCACCAGGAGGCCACCAATGATAAAAAGAGAACCCACCAGGGTATTGGTCAGGTCCGTTTTGATGAATGAAAAATAATGAGCGTCTCCCAATATTTGGTCACTGGCAACAGCAAACACGGTTCCTTTAAGCCATTGGGCGTCGAAATCCAAAATGTTTAAAACAATACCGGCTATAGCCGCCGAAATCAATATCGGCCATCCAATTTTTTTGAAACGATTGGGTAATAATAACTGTGACATAAAAAAAATTTGTATTCACAAAAGTAATGCATGATTTACAAAATGTCAAGTTTGTTTTACATTTTATATGGATTACTTTACATATCAAGTGCAGTTTCTCCATCTATTCCTCACAAATGGATGCCCCTGGGGGCTCTCCAAAATGGAAATAGTATATAGTATCCCGAAATGCAATCACCGCAATTAGTATAGTTCCTTAATTATTTAACCTTCTTATTTGTGAACATGGTGCCGTTGTGGGAAACTATGTTGAAAGGAACGAAGCTCCGACCTAAGAACGGCAGCTTCGTTAGGAAATTTCGTTTCTTTAGGTTGATATGTTAGACGGGAAATTTCTCTTGCTTTTTTTCCTCCTTCTGCCGGGAATCCATGCGCCCTGCCAGGCTTTCCTGGTCCTGGAAACCCCCGGCAGGGTGAAACCGAGGAAGTACCCGGCCGGATCCCAGATTCGTGTCCATTTTAAAGGAGAAGCCAGATCGGCCTGGGATACCTATACCATAAAAGGGTTTGATCTGTCCGCGCAATGCATTATTGTTTCTGAGACTTATTGCCTCCCCCTGAAAGACCTGGATGGATTTGATGTCAGTCCGGGCAACCGGGGTGGCCTGGCCAGGACCATGCGCAAATTTTTTATTCAATGGAGTTTTTTCAGCCTGGCGCAATATATTTTCAAGCCGCCCCTCTACCCGTTTCATTTCGCAGTTGCGGGAGGAACGGCCCTGGTCTGGATGTATTCGAGCCTCTTTATGAAAGGAGAAAAAAAATTGAATGCACGCAACCGGCTCCGCCTCATCGACCTCAGCCTGGAACAACCCCGCGCCTGAATGAAAAGGATAAATGGATAACCCTGAATTCCCTCAGGACAAATGCAGAACCAATTTTTGAATGGCGGTTTTATACCCTGCCAGGCCCTGGCCTACGATGCTGTCAATACAAAATGGCTTCACATAGGAATGATGGCGGAAAGCCTCCCGTTTGTATATGTCCGAGATATGAACTTCCACGCAGGGCAATTGAATGGCGGCCAGGCAATCCCCGATGGCGATGGAAGTATGCGTGAAGGCCGCAGGATTAAACACCAAGCCATCCGCCAGGCCAAACCCTATGGCCTGCAGCTGATCCAGGATGGCGCCCTCATGATTGGATTGAAAATAACGCAGATCCACCTTTGGAAAAGCGGCCTTCAGTTCTTCAAAATATTGTTCAAAACTGAGGTGCCCGTAAATTTCAGGTTCCCGCCTGCCAAGCAGGTTCAGATTGGGGCCGTTGATGATCCAGATCAGCATAAGCAGTGGTCAGTGGTCAGTGGTCAGTGGTCAGTGGTCAGTGGTCAGTGGTCAGTGGTCAGTGG
>CAYOPD010000070.1:0-21797 GCA_964405735.1 uncultured Saprospiraceae bacterium
GGCAGGCTGCCCAATGCTGGGGGAATGGAGGCCCTTCAGGCCGGGCCCTTCAGGCCAATTGTGCGTGCGATATCAAATTAGAAAGTGTAATAAAACTACATCCTGAAATACGGTATGATCCTATTAGATTATTTATTCCAACTTTTTGGTCAGCCTCCAAACGTTTGTAGAAGTTAATAGTAACATGATTCCGGATTCGGAGATGCCGAACGTTTTTAGAACATATATAGTCTCGGTATTCCGGCTTCGGAGATGCCTAATAGAATATCATCCGATTCCGTTTTTAAATACCCCCTAAAACACCCCATTCACCGTATGCCCCAGGAAACGCAACACCGTTTCCCCCCAGACGATGATCATGATCCAGCTGATCACCATCATTGTAAACCCAAATTTGAAGGAGTCGATGACACTGTATTGATTGGTGGTATACAACAAGGCAGCCGGTTTGCTGTTGAAGGGGAGCACATAGACGTGTTCGATAAGCAGGGCCACCGGAAAGGCCAGGCTCATGACCGGGTAATTAAATTTTTGGGCAATCCCGATGGCTATCGGAACAAAGATCAGGGTCCTCATGGTCTTGGCCTGGAACAAAATGCCGCTGAACAACATGATAAAAGTCAGGGAAAGGTACAAGACCCAAAAAGGCGTTTCCGCTGAAATGCCAAAATAGGTAAACAAGGCTTCGACCAGGCTGGAAGGCAGCCCCGTGGTATCCAGTCCCACTCCTAAAGCATAAGCGCCTGCGGAAAACAACATGAGGTGCCAGGGAATATCCACATCGTTCCATTTGACTACCCCTATCCCGGGCAGGAGGGCAACCACGGCTCCCATAAATGCAACCGCGGTTTGTGAAATGCCATGTTGTTTATCCGTCGCCCACAATACCAGGACGACCAAAAAAATGGCAACGGATTTATATTCGTTTACATTCATTTTACCCAGGGATTCGTATTCCCGCTTTAAACTTGCCATGCCCCCTTCTATCTGGGGTTTTTGTTCCTCCCGCTTCATGGGAAAAATGATCTTTGTACCCACCAGCCAGCCGATCAGGATCAGGATCATACAAAGCGGAAAGGCCGCTACAAACCAGTCCTGGTAACCAAAGATGGATTGTCCCAGCGCTCCGGCGATCATTGATCCGGCCAACAGGTTTGCCCCCGAACCCGTGATGAAACCGGTAGCGCCCATATTGATTTGAAAAAGATTTTGCAGGACGATGTTCCGTCCAAAATTGTTCCGTTTTCCCGGGGTGGCTCCGTAAATCGCAGCAATGACCATAAAAATGGGCAAGAGGATGGTGGCCTTGGCGGTCGTGGCGGAAATAAAAATCGACAATACAATATTGATCACGATAAAACTGAAGAAGATCCATACCGCGTTTTTACCAAACCGGAGTACAAAATATAAGGCAAATCGTTTGGCGGCTTTGGTAGTCACCAGCATGCTGGCCAGGATGAAAGACAGAATATTGAGCCACATCACCGGGTGACCCAGTTGGGCATAAGCCAGATCCTCCGAGGTAATCCCGGTGAGCACCATGGTGATGATCACCAGGAGGGAAGTGAGGTAATTAGGCACTGCTTCCGTGATCCAAAGGATGATGGAGGCTACAAATACCCCGAGCATGGCATAATTGATGCGCGAAAATGGTTCCGCTCCGACTTCGTTCAACCTTTGTGCTGCTTCTTTCTGCAGGATCTCGGGCTTGATGACGTTGAGAAAGGAAATATCGGCGAAAAAATAAATCCAGATAAAAGCAATGATGGCCAATGGCCCGCCCCAGGTCTCCATCCATTTCTCAAAACCTTTCCGGGGGACTTTTTTCAGTTTTTCCACCCGGTAATTGTTCATATCCAGCGGATCAAATACCGGAACCTGATCGGCTTGGTCTTTATCCATATCCTCCGGATCAATGACCGGCGCCTGGACGGTTTGATCTTTTTCGTTCATGGATTAAGTTCTTTGGGTTTTATGCCATCGGGTGTATGGGGTTTTCATCAGCATGGCATTGTAATAGTCGACCTGCCCGGTCACTTCTTCACCGATCCAGCCGGGCTTGGTAAATGGTTCGGTTTCACTGGCAAGTTCAAGCTCGGCCACCACCAAACCATCGTTTTCCCCATGAAATTCGTCCACTTCCCAACGGTGATCGCCGGATGGCACCTCATACCGGGTCTTGTCAATGATTCCCGGCTCGCAGATCCTCATCAGTTCTTCTGCTTCTGCCAGGGGGATCTCTTTTTCCCATTCGTACCGGGAAGCGCCTGATTCATTCCCAATGCCCTTAATGGTTAAAAATCCGGACTCCCCTTTTATCCTAACCCGTACCGTTCGTTCAGGTACGGAAGAAAGATATCCCTGGGAAATCCGGATTTTTTTCTGTGCCGTTGTTTTATAAGCATCCGAGGTAACTAAAAATTTTTTTTCAATTTCCTGCGCCATGGTTATTCTTTTAGTTGGCCAGCGGTTTGTCGATCATTCCGATGACCCTTTTGATGGCCTGGAGGTAGTTGATGTTTTCCACTCCCTCAAGTCCAAGGTCCTTTAGTGTTTTCCGGATATCTTCAACATCCGTGGATTCGGAACTGATGGTTTCCACCCTTGCCCCATTGATCAACACCAGGCCGGTTTCACAAATGGTATTGTTGACGAGATATGCAAACCGCCGCTTGTGTACACGAACCGCCTGCAAATCCACATGTTGCCGGACCAATTCCATAAACTCATCGAAGGAATAAGCTTCCTTCCTGAAATCGGGTAAATTCACCTGGAAAGCGGGGAACACTTCCGTCTTCAGGGTCTGGGCAGAAAGAGGGAATGCTCCTTTCATAAGAGGATTCCATTGTTCCAGCCCGTCTACAGTCTGCACCCAGGTTTTGAGGTCCATCATGCCGTCCCGGATTTTGGTATTGTTGAGATCGTTCATGCGGGACATAATGTAGATTTCATCGCTGTGGCGCTCCCAGATATTTTCGGGAACAGGCATGGACAGCCTGGCCATTCTTTTGGCGGGAACTTCAAATCCCTGTCCGAAAGATCTGAATTCAAACCTGGGGATTATTCCCTCCTCCTTATTTAGAACTGCCTGTTGCATCAATGGTTATTGGATGCGCCTCTTGTCGGTGCAGTGAATATAACCAGGTTATCGGAGCCGTCCGGTTGGCGTCCATAGGATTTTTTACCAGAAAGACTGATCGTCTGAAAATCAAGGCTGGCGGCAAGTATTCCTGAAGTGTTTTCCAGATAGACCGCGTCTCCGGAAGTGCTCAAACCAAATTCAATGGAGTATTCCCCACCCGTATATTCAGTTTTCAGCACATAAAATCCTTTGGAAGGGATATTAGTGCCGGCATTGAGCACCCTTTTGGGTTTGCTCCCCGTTTTAATACCCTGATCGTAAAAGGAATAACCACTGATGTCCACGGGGATATCCGATCCGTTGTAAATTTCAACCCAGTCCGGGTCAGTTTCATCCTTGGTACCGTCAGCAAAAACTTCGTTGATATAAAGTTTAATGAGGCTGGAGGCGCCTACCGTGTAATTGGCATACTGGGTTTCGACTTCCGGATACCGCGTGGTAAAGCCCCCGCTGTTGAGGACTTCTATATAATATTCCACCTTGGTTCCAAAGGGGTTTGCAGGGATGGTCACCCGGTATTCATATTGTGCCGATGAGGCCATGGGTACCGTTGAAAAGGTGCCACCGGCAATGACCCGGTACAATAAATTCACCGAGGATATGCCTTTTAAATCGGTGACCCGTGCGGTGACCAATACGTCTTCGGAAGAAGTGGGAGCTGCAGGAACCTGCAACACATTGGAAATGGTCGCCGGACCATTGAACAATTCATCCTTTACACAGGAACTGCCAAAGAGAAGAAGTCCAAATACGCCCCATATAAGATATTTCCGTTTCATAGGAATGAGTTTTAGATTGTTGTTAAAAGTTAATTTCAAAACGTACGCCAAGCATGCCAAAATCATCGCCCGCTTTGCCGTTTGGATCTGCTACTTGTTTGGGATCTTTGGTAAGAGCCCCAGTCAGGTCATGACCCACAAATAATTTGCCCTTGCCACTGGCATACCGGTCGTGATTGACGTAGCTGTAATTCATCATGAATCTTATATTTTTTGCCGCATAAAAATTGATCCCTGCCGTATAGGCTTCTGCCGCGCCGCCATAAATATCCTTATCATTCATATCTATATTATCGTACCGCAAGGTCAGTTCGACATCACCCCATTTCTGACCTCTGTAAGGTTGACCAAACTCACCTTCGAGTTTGTTGTAATATTGCCGTCCGCCGAAAAGCAACCAGCCAGCCTGTGCATAGAAGCCTCCTAAATCGAGCCTGGAAAGATCACTCTCACGGTGCACTCGGCTGGTCAGGTATTCGGACTGGAAGACCAAACCCTGATAAAAAGCGGCCAGCTCAAAATTGTTCAGGCTGCTGTATTTCACGTCCGGAATGATATCGGTATCAAGGTATTTTTTCCGGTTGACATTGCTCAGTGACCGCGTGCTGTATCTCAGACCGCCCCATTCCGCCACTTCTACGCTGGTTTTGGGTTGACGGTAGGAATGAGCTACAGCAAGATGAACTCCGTAATCCGTGGCATCGCCAAAAGGTTGCAATACCAGTTTTTCAGTGAGGGAGATTCCTTCATCCCTTCCATAATCTTTGTTGTTGTCTTCCACAAAGGTTCTCAGTTCAGCATCATCTATCTCCTGGAAAAAGACTCCAGCCGCGGTCATAAAATATTTTCCGCTGTAGGAACCTTCCAGGCCGATATGCCTGGAGGGAGTAAAAGCTTCGACGGCCATGCTCCTTTCCTGGAAATTGACATTTCGGGAAGAAGTGTTCTGCAGCATAGAAAAACGTTCTTTAAAATTTCCTGCCCGGACGGCCAGTCCGTTGCGGAAATCGTACATGAGATAGGCATCTTTCAGTTCCAGTACCGCGTTCGAAAAATCAAGGTCGAGTTCTCCGTACCAGTTCCTGGTCAGATTTGTTTTAACCGCAAATCTTGCCCGCCGGATGGAGGTGCCATTTCCGATGGCGTTTAGCGTCTTATCAGGGAAATAATGTCCGTCTACCTGTACCCGGATGTCGAACCAGAGACGGTAGTCCTGGTCCGCCGATTCGAAAACCAGAATGCCGTTCCGGTTTTCCACATCCAGGGGCGATCTGCTCACCATCTGGCCGTACTGGTTAAACCGGTCCTGCCTGCTGGTGTCCTGGGCAAAAGCAATTTGTATCATGATGGCTAATGCCGCGGTAATTGCTATTGTTTTCATAATTAATAAATTAAAGTTTAAACCGTATTTATAAACTGAATTAAATTGTCTTCTTTCCTGAGATCTAATTTTTTTCTTAACCGGTACCTGGCGATGTCCACACTTTTAGGTGAAATTCCAAGCAGGGGGGCGATCTCCTTGCTCGAAAGGCCAAGCCGGAGCGATAAGGCCAGTTTTTTTTCCTGCCCGGTGAGATGGGAGCCGGCCGCGGTCATTTTTGATGGAAGTGGCCCGCTCATCGTCTCTAAATCCTTGTAAAACCGCCGTATTTCGTCAGAGTCATTCATTTTTTGGTTCAGGGCAATGAGAATTTCCTGAATTCGTTCATTCTTCTTTTCCAGTTCTGGTTCCCTTTGAGCTTGTTCCAGGTAATCACACACGGATTCCAGAAAACGGCGTGCTTCGGACAGGTGAAGGGCGCGGTTGACCAGTTCACTGCGTTTGGTATCACGCAGATCCGCAATCGATTTGTTTTCGGTTTTTTCAAACTTTACTTCTGATTCAGCAAACTCCCCTGGGTAGGGTGCGTGTCCTTGTTTTACTTGCCACTGACCTATGGGGTACCGGGCCTGGATTCCATGTTCAAAAGTTCCGAAATACCACCTCCCTGCAAGCAGGACCATTACCAGGGCGATTAACGTAATCCATAAAACCACTGGATAAACCGGCAACTGGATATTTACCGGAAGGTCCTGCGGCGCTAACGAATTCACAGGCGCTTCCCGATTCATGACCGTGATCTTAAATACATTGCTCATAAAAAAAAGACTGATAAAAGTCAAAGCCCCCGCGAAGATTGGGGTCAGTAGCCAACCGGCCATTATATTGCCCAGAAGTTTGAACCGGATTTCCTGCACCCCTTTAACCATTCCAATGCCTATCAGGGATCCTACGACGACCTGGGTGCTCGATACCGGTACCAGGGGGATCGGTGGAAGTCCCATGCGCACCAGGAAATCAGACAGGGTGGAAGAAGAAAACAGGAACAGCACCAGGGCCTGTGACAGCACGACCACCAGGGCGGTTTCGGGGGTGAGTTCGAGAATGCCTTCGCCAAGGGTGCTCATCACCTTTTTACCATAGGTGAGAATCCCTGCAGCAATGGCCAGTCCGCCCACAAAAAACAGGACCTGGGCAGAAGGTATGCTCAGATCTCCGATTTGAATTGTGAAATTGGAAGCATTTACAAACACCCCCATGACATTGGCTATATTGTTGGCTCCAAGACTGAAGGCTCCAAAGGCCCCGGCCAACAGGAGGCCATACCGTATACGGCCATCCAGTTTGATCACATGCAGCCTTGAATTCCGGATATAGGACCTCATCAGGAGATAGAGCAGTACAGCAAAAAACGCACCCAGGATGGGCCCGGTAAGCCAGGAAGTCATGATCACCACGAGCGTGGTATAATCCACAGGACTCGAAGAAAAAAAACACCATCCGATGATGGCGCCAACAATCGCCTGGCTGGTCGAAACCGGAAGTTTTTTATACGTCATCCAGGCCACTACCGCCGCTGCGCAAAGAGCGACCGTAAAAGCTCCACCCAAGGCATTCACCGATCCCAGTTGCGAAAGGGTCCTTGTGGCCCCTGCCCCCTGAAGGGTTGCCCCGAGAATCACAAAAAGGCTGGCTACGATCGCCGCTTTTCTGAATTTAATCATTCCGGAACCCACCGCCGTCCCGAATACATTTCCCGCGTCGTTGGCTCCGAGGGACCAACCTAAAAACAATCCGCTTGCCAGGAATAAAAATAACATGATCAAACAATCCTTTTAATGGCCATAATGGTTAATAAGTCAGCAACCTTTTCAGCCGTATCCGATATCGTCTCAATATGAAGGGTGAAATAACGCAGGTGGAACTTTTCACTCAGGTCCAGGGAAGGCATCTCTTTGAAGATCTTTCTCCGGATCACATCCGCAAAGACATCGGTTTCCTTTTCATAGAAATAAACCCGGTGAATTTTTTCACTCACTGCAGCAGGTTGGTTAAAATAAGATTTAGCAGCCGGGATGACGGCTTCCGCAGCCGACAATGAAAGCTGCGTGAGTTTGATAAAATCCAATACGAGTTCCTCGGGAATTAAGGGATTCTCTACATCAAACTGGAATAAATTCTTTTTGGAGAGGTCGATCAGGTTGTCCAACTCTTCCAGCAGGCGCCAGATATCGCCCCTCAACTGGGGCATGAGTGACTGGGTGTACAGGGTTTCTTCAATTTTGTGCCTGATCAGGTCTGACTCCGTTTCCAACCGCGCGAGTTCCTGCAGATTATTGATAAAACTTGCCGTGTTCCGGTGGAGGTAATTTTTGACCCCTTCCTTAAAGACCAGCAGACTTTGATCCACCCCGTTAAAGAAATTGTCAATGAGCTCAATCGATTTATTCGCTTTGGAATAAAACAATTTTTCCTCCTTTTTTATCAAAATTACCCGGTTGTGGTGCCGATTATCCTGATAAACATCATTCTTAAATGTGATAAAAAGTATGGTAGTGCAGCGTCTTATCTGTAGTGTATTGAAAACCAATCCGCTGGGCCTATTGTTGTAGATAATTCCATTCGGGCGGACGTCCTGGTCACAGAAAAGGGTGTAGTGATTTTTAACTTAACCGGCTCCTTAATATTTGGCCAATGAATTGGTTTGGGCTATTAACCAGGAGGAGGTATAAACAAAAATTATTATTTACCCGGGATGCTGCTCAAAATCGCATCCAGTCCCTCAAGGTTCTTTGACAAAACTGCTTTTACATCGGCTTCTTCCACATGGCCCAGAATGCCAAGAGGACCGGTATAGCCCTTATCCAGCAGGATCCGGATCATGGCCTGTTCTTCATCGCCTTCGTTTAGTGGCAGGATCTTGGGGCCATCACGGCGCATGCCATTCAGATTGACTGCTTTCAGATACGGAAGCATCGTATCCAAAAGGGCAGCATACCGGTCCAGCTGATGATGGACATGATGAAAGCTGTAAACGATGCCGATATCTTTCCCGGGCAAGGCCCGGATGATCTGTGCCTGGTTTTCCGGTTCGCCAAACCAGTCGCCGTGATTGTAGAGGAGCAGGCTGCAGCCCAGGGCCTTTGCCCGGCCGGCAATATAATCCACCATCGAAATACCCCTGGCCAATGCCTGATCCCGGGACAGGCTGTCGAAATAATTGGCATTAAAGCTTAACCAAATGGAAGTATGCAGGTCTGCAGCATCCAGGTTGGCGAATAGCTTTTCGTTGGCCGGGCTGAGTTTTCCCAGGGTGTCCGTTCTTTCATCGAGCCAAAGCCAGACCGCATTGACTTCGATCTGGTTTTCCCTGGCCAGTTGCCATTCGTGCACCATTTCATCCAGGTGTTTGTCCCTCCAGTCGTAAGCATATTTTTTTAGGCCCAGCTCTTTGAGCATTTGGATCCGTTGTTCGGGTGTACGTTGCATGGAGTCAAAGGGGACAATGCACCAGGCGAAGACACGATCCATGTCCATTTTGTTTACCTTATTATTGTTGTTACAATGCATCAGCATTAAACAAACCGGCAGCATGGCCAGCCAGCATCCTGAAGCCATTCTTGATCGCATTGTAAAAATTTGATTCATATTACATCGCATAACAGCGGTCCATGCGGTCTGAAATTTCCTTCAGCCTTACCCGGTCTCCGCCATTCACTTCCGCAGAACCCCATCCCCGGTAGCCCACTTCCTTCAGGGCTTTATTGACGGCCGCCCAGTTGGCGTCGCCGTCCCCGAGTTCAGCTTCAAACCCTTTCCAGATCCCTTCGTCGGAGGCTTTTTTACGGCTGTAATCCTTGATGTCCACTTTGAGGATCCGTTTGCCCAGGGTGCGGATCCAGTGTTCGGGCCAGCCGTATCGCACGATATTGCCGACATCAAAATACCAGCCGATCATGGGGTGATTAAATTCATCGATGTATCGGGCTGCTTCCAGGGGGCTCAGCAAAAAATTGTTCCAGACATTTTCGAGAGCGATCTTAATGCCCGTTTCTTCGGCGACGGGCAGGATTTTCCGGATCTCAGCCTGGGATCTTTCATAAGCCTCGGCATAGGATACCTTTTCATTCACGACGGCAGGAACAAGCAAAACCGTGGTGCCCCCGTATTTTTTACAATCCCTTAAAGCGATTTTCATCGATTCTGTGCATTTGGCGCGCACTGCCGGATCGGGATCTGAAAGAGGGGAATTCCAGTGGAGGGAGTTTACCACACCGGGAATATGCAGTCCTGTTTTATCCCTGGCGTCCAGAATTTCTGATTCCCGGAGCGGATTCGGACTGTCCAATTCCACCCCGTCAAAGCCCAACTCTTTAACCAGCCTGAATTTTTCCAACACCGTGGCGCCTTCTTTGATCATCCCGTATTTGAGGCTTTTTTTAATGAGGGGTTGGTCCGGCCCGTATGGAAATTTTAAGGGTAAGACCAAGGAGGCTGAGGCCAGGGTGCTGTATTTCACAAACTCCCTGCGTTTTATTGTTGACATGAAATTCGATTTATGTTCCGTGATTGGAACGGTCGTTAATTAAGACAGGACAATACGGATATCCGGGCTTACTATGTAAACTGGGTCACTCCGGGGCGGGCAACTTCTTTGATCTTCCAGTCCAGGTCCCAGTTGTATTCATCGATGTGCGGCGTGAGCATTTCCTGGGAGTTCAAGGCTTCGTCCCAGGTGAGGTCCTTACCTGTATAGGCGACCATACGGCCCCAGATCGCAAGCATGGTGCTGTTGGCGCTGCGGATGCCGTCATTGATGGGGTCCCCTTTCCGTATAGACGCCATCAATTCGTCGTGCTCGGTCTGGTACATATTGTTTTTATCCTTTTCGGTATGGGTCTTCTCCCAGCTCCAGTTTTGTTTGCCTTTGATCTCATGACGGTTCCATACATTGATGTCGCAACGTCCCCTGGTGCCCAGCAATTCAATGCCATAGGCACCCGTAGTGCCCTTTTGCTGCCGGCTGTGATGCAAGCCCCTGCTGCCATCGGGATATTCATAGGTAATGGCAAAATGGTCGTAAATATTACCAAACTCGGGTTCGATCCGGCTTTGTCTGCCCCCGGTTCCGGACGCTTTGATGGGCAATACATCCCCCTTGGCCCAGGACATCAGGTCCAGGCTATGCACGGCCTGTTCCACGATATGGTCTCCGGACATCCAGGTATAATATACCCAGTTGCGCAATTCTTTTTTGAATTTCCCCCAGCTGGGTTTGATGTCGCGCCAGGCGCCTGCTCCGGTATTGTAGGTATTGTAGATGGAGAGGACGTCCCCGATCTCGCCATCCAATACCCGCTGGAAGGTCTCTCTTTTCGGAAAGTCGTAACGCCAGCAAAATCCCGACATGAAGCCGAGCTTTTTTTCTTTGGCTTTTTTAGCCACCTCGATCACTTTACGGATACCGGCTGCATCCACGGCTACGGGTTTTTCAAAGAACACATGTTTGCCCGCTTCTATCGCCGCTTCCAGGTGGGCCGGCCTGAAATTCGGCGGCGTACCCGAAATAATGATGTCTACATCGGTTTGAAGCACTTTTTTATAGGCATCGAAACCCAGGAATTTCTGGTTGGCCGGTACCTTGATTTTATCCGGCGCTTCTTCCATCAGCGAATTGTAGGCAAGCTCCAGCTTGTCTTCAAAGACATCCGCCATCGCGGTCAATACGATGTTCTTATCCCCCCTGACGGCCTGCAAGGCGGCGCCCGTGCCCCGGCCGCCACACCCGATGATGCCCACTTTGAGGGTATCGGCATTAAATTGATGCTTTGGGTAAGGATTGGCAATTACATTAAATCCCATAGTGCTTGCCGCGAGGGTGGAACCTGAAAGTTTTATAAAGTTCCTCCTGGATGTGTTGGTTGGTTTTTTATTCATAACAGATTTTATATTCGTGATAAACAATAAAGGCTGATCAACAAACGGTTCGTAAAATTACGGGTATAAATGAATGAATCATATCAGAATATTCATTTTCTTGGATCAAACAACTGGGGCAGCCAGGTTTTAAAAAAAGGATATGCCTCGCTGCTGTTGCCGGCCGAGGCATAATCGCAAAGAGGCACCACAATGGGTTTAGGGCCGCCCTCCGCATAAGATTCAGGTAAAAAAGAAGCGTTGAATTGCATCCAGATTTCTGGATTGGACGGACTCACGCGATCCAATTGGATATACCCCGATGAGTCCACTTGCGGGGTCAGTATGGATTCCAGGGATGGGCCAAGGAGACGGTCGTCCCGGGCCAGGACAAGAGGGCCCCAGGTAATCGCCTGATGAACCCGGTCACCAACTGAATTTTGGATCCGGCCTTTCAATTGGGTTTCAATATGAATGACATCCCCTTTTCGCCACTCACGCTTGATCTCAAAAAGACTTCCGGCCTTTCCTTCTTTTAAGTCCTCCTCATTTACTTTAATGTTCATGCGGCTGCTCCATCCGGGTACCCTGATTTTTACGGAAAATGCTTCCGGTTTTTCTAATGTCATGCCGAGCTTTATGATTCCCGAGGCGGGATAATTGGTCTCCTGCCTGAGTTCCATGCGGTTACCATCCGGGGTTTTCAGGCTGTATGAACCCTCCGCAAAAAAATTAACCTGCATCCCTGAATTATTCTCCATCACCGCGGTGAACGGAAGGGTATACAAGGCCCTGGGGCCGCTGGCATTGCAGCAGTTCAGGCCCATGCCGCATTGTTCGCTTCCTTCCAGGCGTTGACCGGAAAGAGGAGTGTATTTGGCCCAGTCCGACCCATCGGGCTTCAGGGCACCCAGCAGAGCGTTGTAATAGGTTTGTTCAATGGCATCCGCATATTTTACCTGCGCGGTCAGGCGCAACAATTGCTGGCTCAGCCTGATCCAGGTGGCGGTCACACAGGTCTCCTGGTAATGGTACACGGGTTCAGCCTGGTGGTCACGTCCATGAAACCAGCATTCCACGGAAGAACCAGAGCCTGCGATATTGATCTCCGTCTCCTTTATATTATTCCAGGTGGACTCAACGGCCCGGAGATATTTTTCTTCCCCGGTCAGGCGGTACAATTCAAGGAGCCCTTCATAACAGGACATCATTTCATAGGCTTTCTGGCCCTGTTCCCAACCATACCAGTTTTTTTGAGGTTTTGGAAAACGGGAAGCCACATCCACTCCGGCTTTTGATATCAATTGGGGCCCCTCGGAACTTTCCCACTGGTTTACAATTTCATTGGCAAAATCCAGGTATTGTTTTTCGCCTGTGCGGGCATAGAGCATGCATATGGGTTCGAGGATAGAGGTGGCAGCCATGCCGCGGTGATTACCCAGGCGGACGATGCTGACCCGCTTTAGTTTGAGTTCCAGCATCAGGTGATTGGCCAGCCGGCGGGTCGCCTCCAATGCTTTCTGATCCGTGGTCAGATCGTAATAAGCAAGAAGGCCGAGCATACAATATTTCCTTCCCCAGATATCCCAACTCTGAAGGTGGCGGTCCGGAGCATAATTGCCTATATAACCATCCGGGCTTTGGGTCGCAAGCAGGCTTTCAACGGCTTTATCCAGGACGGTTTTAAGTCGTGCTTCAGGTCTGTAACGATAGGCCAACACTGCAGAAGTAAACCATTTTCCCCAGAATTCGGATTGCCAGCAACTGGTTTCCGTACGGTTTCTAAAAGGAGCGATCAGCCGGTCCGGATCCTGAGCCAGGATCCTGTTTTCATAGGCCAAATCAAGCCTGTGGCCAAGATAGCCGGTCATTCGGGCAGAAACTGCAGCTTTTAATTGATCATTCACTACTGGCTTGACCCGTATTTGCGGATGGTTTCCAAGGATCAGAAAAACCAGGACATGCATTATTTTCCATGTGCCCATCATGGCTTGAATTTAAATGATTTAGTTTGACCTATATTTATTTTCTTTCACTATAAAATCCTGCTCCATGAAAACGTATATCCTCCTTCTGGTATCCATTTTATCCCTGGCCCTCAAAGCGCAGTTTTCAATCCAGGATGTGCTTTCTCCTCCCTATCCGACAGAACTTAAGGCTTCCGACAACGGCCAATTTCTGGCCTGGGTATTTAATGACCGCGGCGAGCGGAATATTTTTGTTTCAATATCTCCTTTCGATCAAAGCAAGAAAGTCACTTCCTTTTCCGGGGATGAAGGATTGGAGTTGGGCCAGCTCAATATCAGCGCTGACGGGCAAAGGATGGCTTTTGTCCGGGGTAATGCTGCCAACAGCAGGGGCGAACCCGCGAATCCCGCCTTCCTCCAAATACCAACCGGACACCAAATTTGGATCATGGACCGGGATGGAGGCCATCTCCGGAATATCGGCCCGGGCTACAATCCATCCATATCGCCGGATGGCAGTCAAATGGTTTATCTCCACCGAGGGGAAGTCTGGATTTCTGATTTGAACGATACGGCAAAACCGGTTCAAAAACTTTTTCAGTCACGTGGCTCCCTGGTCCAGCTTAGATGGTCGCCGGATGGAACTAAACTGGCTTTTGTGAGTAACCGGGTGGACCATTCCTTTGTTGGCATATATGATTTTAATTTCCGTTCTGTTTATTTTGTGGAGGCCGGCGTGGATCGCGATCAGTATCCGGCCTGGTCTCCTGACGGCCGGCAACTGGCTTATATCCGCGTCCCTCATATCAATAAGATCCCCCCATTTACTGCAGTGAGGACGTCCAATCCCTGGAGTATCCGTTTATTCAATTTGGATTCCGGAAAGGATCGGGAGGTATGGAAGGCAGATGAAGGCAGAGGCAGCGCCTTTACAGCAGAAATCCCGGTGGTTGAAAATCCGCTCTGGTGGCTAGATGAAAACCACTTGCTCTTTCCCTATGAAAAAACCGGTTGGCAACTCTTGTATTCTCTGGATATCAATAAACAATCGGCCTCTCTGCTTACACCGGGTAAAGGGGAGATTGAAAACGTATGCCTCACTTCGGACCGGAAAACCTTGTATTATGGCACCAATATCGATGATTCCGAAAGGCGCCATATCTGGAAGATGGATATGCCCGATGGCAAACCGGTATGTGTCACACCGGGTAAGGGTATTGAATGGTCGCCCGCACCCACTACTTCCGGTTTAGCTTTTTTACATTCTTCGGCAAAGCGGCCGGCCTGGCCGGCGATATTTAATGATTCTGCAAGACAGGACCTGGCCGGCGAAAAATTTCCAACGGATTTCCCTTCTACCCTGGTTGAACCCCAATCGGTAAAAATTAAATCAACCGACGGATTGATGGTCACAGGAGACCTGTTTCTGCCCCCAGGCTATCACCCCGGTTTGAAGTATCCCGCCCTGGTTTTCCTCCATGGAGGATCGCGAAGGCAGATGCTCCTGGGATTTCATTACAGCCAGTATTATTCCAATGCCTATGCCCTCAACCAGTTTTTCGCTTCACGGGGTTATATCGTCCTTTCCCTGAATTACCGCAGCGGGATCGGTTATGGCCTGGATTTTCGCGAAGCCCTCAACTATGGGGCAGGCGGGGCGACGGAGGTCCGTGACTTAATTGCTGCAGGCCATTTCCTCCGGAACCGGACCGATGTGATCATGGATAAAATATCCCTATGGGGTGGCAGTTACGGCGGTTATCTCACCGCGCATGGCCTTTCACAAGCCTCCCAGCATTTTGCCTGCGGGGTGGATATCCACGGCGTTCACAACTGGAATGACGAGATCCCTACTTTTGCACCCTGGTACGATGCTGCAAAATTTCCCGCTTTCGCCCAGACGGCCCTTGAATCTTCACCCATTCATTATGCCAAAAGCTGGATCCGGCCTGTGCTCTTTATTCACGGCGACGATGACCGCAATGTGCCTTTCAGTGAAACCGTCAATATGATCCAGCAGCTCCGGAGACAGGGTGTGCATACCGAGTCCCTGGTATTGCCGGATGAAGTGCATGGTTTTTTATTGCATAAAAACTGGCTGAAAGTTTATGAAGCCAGCTTTGAATTTATAGACAAGCAGATGACCAGGAAATAAATTAATTCCCGTTTGATGTGTCAAATGCGGAAATTTGACCAAGCCCTCAAGAAATTATGATAAAGTATTTCATTGCCCTCCTTTTTCCACTGGCGCTCCATTCCCAGAAATATTATTCAGACCGCATGGACCAGCTGATGCAGGCGAAATTTGAAGTGGAGGGTTTCAGCGGCACCGCCCTGGTGATGCGGAAAGGGGAAAAAGTATATCACAAAGCCTTCGGGCTTGCCGACCGGGAATGGGATGTGCCCAATACCCCGGATACCAAATACCGCATTGGCTCCGTCACCAAACAATTTACCGCCGCCTGTATCCTTAAACTGGAAGAAGAAGGAAAGCTGAAAATAACCGATTACCTCAGCCTATATTTCCCGGATTTTCCAAGAAGCGACAGCATCACCATTCACATGCTGCTAAATCATTCGTCCGGAATTAAAAACTATACCAGTATTCCGGAATTCTGGCCAAAGGCCTCCCTGCCTCTTTCTCACGATTCGATGGTGGCTGTTTTTAAAGACAAACCTTTTGATTTTTCACCCGGCAGCCGTTGGAGTTACAGCAATTCGGGTTATTATCTGCTGGGCCTGATTGTTGAAAAAGCCTCCGGACAAACATTCCAGGACTTTCTGCAGAACTGGATCATTGAGCCGGCGGGATTAAAAAATACCGGGATGGACCGCCTGGACTCGATTTTGGCCAAACGGGCCAAGGGATATGCCTGGAGATCATCCGGCGGGTGGCGGCATGCTGATTATATTTCCATGGAAGGACCTTATAGTGCGGGAGCCATGTTTTCGACCGTTGAAGATCTGTATACCTGGGAAAAAGCCCTTATGACCAATAAAATACTCTATCCGGGTTCCGTGGCCAAAATGATTACCCCTTATCTTGGAAATTATGGCTACGGATTTTCAATTGATTCACTCCATACCCATCCGCGCATTTGGCACAATGGGGGAATACCCGGTTTTTCGGCCCACCTGGCTTATTATCCCCAGGACGATTTATATGTAGTCGTCATTTCAAATAACCAGTCCAGCGCTGACCGGGCTGGAATAGGGCTGGCTTCCATTCTTTTTGACAAGGCGGTTTATATTCCTTATCTGCCCAAAGAGATTTACATCGATCCAAATCTGTTGGATCGATATACCGGAAAATACCAGGGTGCCAACCTGATTGAAATCCGAAGGGAAGGAAATGCCTTGTTCCGGCATACGGAAAACAGTCCGCCCATTGAATTGAAGGCAGAATCCCTGAGCCGTTTTTTTTATACCGATCTCTCCGGGCGGTTTTTGGAATTTGAATTTGATACCCAGGGCCGCGTTTCAAAAACCTGGTTTATCCAGAATGGTGAAAAAACGGAATTGAAAAAATTGGAATAAACCGGATCGCCGCAGGCTATTTATTCCTCCAGTTCAAACTCCATGCCTTCTCCGGCCATTACGAACGGATAATTATAGTGCCCGTTGAGGAGCAATTCCGTAAGTAGGTCCTGAATTTGGGTGTCCGTTCTGGACGGGTCATGATGCGCAAGTAAAAGTTTTTTAACTCCCGACAGGGTGGCAAACCTCATGGTATCGCTGAGGCCTGAGTGCCCCCAGCCTTTTTTGTATTTGTATTCTTCATCCGTATACTGGGCATCGTGATATAAGAGATCTGCTCCTTCCGCTAAATCGTAGCCCGATATCCAATGCGGATCATCAAGGATGCCGGCCAGGCCCAGGGCCGGTTCATGGTCCGGAATATAAGTAAACACCCCACTGCCGTTGTCAATCCTGAAACCAACGGTTGGACCCGGATGGATCACATAACGGGACTTAATCCGGAAGGGTCCGATTTCAAATTCGTCGTTGGCAATTTCATGAAGATGCATCTTGCAGGGAAGGTCCCGGATCAGAACGGGAAACAAGGGCGGTGAGAGATACCGGCTCAGCCGGGCATGGAGGCTTTGGCTGCTGCTTGCGGGACCCCAGATATGCACTTCCATAGACGGATTAAAAAGCGATTTAAAAAAACCAAGTCCCTGCAAATGGTCCAGGTGAAAATGAGTCAATAGGATATCCACTCTTTTATTGACCAGTTCCTGGCCAAAATTCAGCTTTTGCATACCGGAGCCGCCATCCAATACAAGGAAGTGTCCGTCTTGTGAAACCACGACACAGGAAGTATGCCCGCCATACTGCCGGGTATCCGGATCCGATACGGGTATGGAACCGCGAACGCCCCAAAGTTTGATTTTCATAATCTCTCGTCTTTCCAGAAGATGGCTATACCACCCGAAAAGTTACCCGACCTTCCAATGATGGGAAATGAAGTGACCGAGATTTTCTGGGATTTGCCCTGGAGGCTTTCTATCCAGAACGATTTGTGGTAAGGATATACATTTCGCAGCGTCTTGACCAGGGGCAGGTCTTCAGCGGCAATGGGCGTTTTGAATTCATCCATTGGCTTGAAGATTTTGCCCCAGACTTCTACCGGCATCACCCCCGTTTCTTCAAATCTTTTGCCGAGAATTTCTTCCGCCGGTTCGTTGTAATAGATCAGGTTGCCCTCAATGTCGGTGATGAATACGGGCATGGAAAGGCTGTCCGCCAGTTGACGGCTCAGGATGATCTCTATATCGTAGGAAGGCATTTTCGGAGTCGGCTTATGTCAGTTAAATATAGGCAGAATTCTGAAATAAAAATCCGGAGTGGCAACGCCCCCCGGCCGGCTGATTTGCCTATCTTACGGCAAAAAAGATGCGTACCATTTTCTGTTTAATCATAATCCTGCTTTCCATGTCAGATGCCTCTTTTTCGCAAACAGCCGCCGGAGGCAAACTGCTCCGCCATGTCGTCCTGTTCAAATTCAAGGAGGCCAGCAGTACAGCGGACATTCAAAAAGTGGAAATGGCTTTCCGTGAACTTCCTTCCAAAATCAAAGAGATAAAAGACTTTGAATGGGGCACCAACAACAGTCCGGAGAACCTGAACCAGGGTTTTACCCATTGTTTTCAACTGAGCTTTGCCAGTGAAGCCGATCGCGCGGTCTATCTCCCCCATCCCGATCACAAGGCTTTTGGAAAGGTATTAGGCCCTCACCTGGATAAAGTGCTGGTGGTGGATTATTGGGCGGAGAAGTAGAGGTCAGAGGGTTGAGGATTGAGGATTGAGGTCGGAAACTCCCAATTCCATCCTGTATCCTTTTCCGTGGACTCCCACCAATTTCACGTTTGGGTCAAGGGATAGTTTTTTCCTTAGGCGGGAAACAAAAACATCCAGGCTGCGGCCGACAATAATGCCCTGGTCTTCCCAGATGGTTTTCATCAGCTGGTCGCGGGAGAGCAGTTGATTGGGAGCTTGTGCAAACTGAGCCAGCAATTCTGATTCTTTAACTGAAAGTTGAACCTCGCTGCCTTCAAAAAACAAGGTGCGGTCCTGTGGATTAAAACGATACCGGCCCAGCAAAATGCTCTGGCTCTGAGCTGACAGGGAATCCATTTCTTCAGTAACCCCATTGCCTTGAGGAAGTGTAAAACGGTTTGTCCTTTTTTGTAAAAAATAACCTGCACCTATAAAAAGAGGAAATACCAGGAAACCATACCATTTAAAAGATGAAGCGGGTGGTTGAAAGACTACTCTCATCTTGTAGCAGGCTTCGGGTATCTGCCTTCCTTCACAGGGGATAAGCTGTTGGGTATATCCCGGATCAATGGCAAAACTATAGACAATATCCATGGTCCCGCAATCCAGCACCTGGAACAAATAAGCCCTCGAAAATGCGGCTCCTTCCAAATGTTTGCGTACCACCTGGACAATGGAATCGGGGACGAATGAAAAAACCCGTTCAAAGCCAAGGATATATTCTGTTCCCTTTATTCTCTGAAGGGGCAGGATCCGGGAATGGTCATCCCCGATGGCCTTTAAGATTTCGTGGCCCATCAACCGGAGCCTCACCTCATCCTGATCCGGATCGATTTCCGTCGCGGCAAAACGGCTGCCTGCCCAGGAAAGCAGGAGCAAGGTGACCAGGCTAAGCGCCAACGGATAAAATATCCACTTCGGAATCATGATTTGCAAAGCTAAGCCCGGAAAGAGCCTGCAACCGTGATTTTTACGCTTTTTTACAAACAATTTACATCCGCTTTACCACGTGGAGCCGCCTTGTCCGGAATCTTGTCCCCATTAATAAGTATATAAATGATAAAATCGTTTACGACCGGGTCCTTCCCTGCCGGCCTTGCCCTGGTGAGGGTGATTACAGGAATCCTTCTCCTGCGGGTTGGCTGGGAAATGTTTTCAACGGATAAGATGTCGGGATATTTCCAGTGGCTGACCGACATTGGTTTCCCTTTGCCTTTAGCCATGGCCTATGCCGGAAAATTGGCTGAACTGGCCGGCGGGCTGAGTTTTGCAACAGGATTTCTGGTACGGTGGTCCAGTATTCCGGTAATGATCACCATGGCGGTCGTCACTTTTATAATGGGTGAAGGAAATTTGATGAGTGATTCTTTCTTATTGTTGATGCTGTCCTGGGTCTTTTTTTGTCAGGGCGCAGGAAAATGGAGTCTTGACTATTTTCTTTTCGACCGGGAAACAAAAAATAAATTTAAGGCTGCGAGCCGGATTCTGATTTATCCTGCCTTCTTGATTCCTCTGGACTTTTTACAGGGGCAAAAAGCGGAACCCTGGATCCATAAAGCCTTTGATCAATGGCCGGATATTGCCCTGGTCAACCACTTTACCTTTAAAGACGGAAGCGGCTATGAAGATAGCTCCCTGACTTATGCCGGCACTGCATTTTTAGTCCGTAAGGAGGATGCCGTCTTCGCCGTCACTGTTAAGCATATTCTTTTCATCGCCTGGAGGAAATTCAATAACCGGGTTTTTATTTCGGATAAAATCGGATCGTGGAACATGTCCCTCAAAAATAATCCGGAACTTGGCATAAGGGTCGGGCCTCTGGTGAATGAGGATCCGGATGAAAAAATACAGGACGGTTTTGAAAACGGGGTTCTTCAGCGGGACTGGCTGGTTTTTAATACGGATTCCATCCCGGATAATATTTACCCGGTTACCATTTCTGCCATAGAGCCTGCCCGGGGCGACCGGGTATACCTCACGGGAAATCCTTACCGGATAGGCCATACGGTTCATATCAAGGGTAAGGTAGTTAAAAAGGAAGGGCCTGTTTTTTTGGCCCAGTTGGATGTACCCGACACTGTTTTTTTGGGCGGGGCCAGCGGATCACCGGTACTGGATGAAGATGGCCATCTGGTTGGTATCTTTTCGACTTCCAGGCAGGATCCGGTGAGCGGCAGGATGAACTATATCATGAATTCAACCCATTACCTCAATGCCGTTTTGGAAAACTGGCTTCCTTTGAATAAAAATCGCAAGCCTCTTGCAGGGCTGGTCGACTCCCTGGTCAGGAAAAATTCGGTAAAAACCGCCCTGGACCAGGTTCAAAAAATGTACCAGGATCCCGAGGCTTATTATGGTTATAACCTCAGCTGGCCGGATTATAATGCCCTGGATCAAACCGGTCGTGGATTGCTGGAATCTGGCAGGACGCGGGAGGCCATCCGCTATTACCGGGGACTTCTGGATCAGTATCCCGGTATGCATTTTTTCGTCTTGTCGATGGTGGATGCCTTGTTAAATGCCGGAAAGCCTGAGAAGGCCCTGAGATACCTCGAAAAGGTCATACCCAAAGCCCATCCGGATGTAAGAGAAATCCTGGTGAAAAAAAAGAATGACCTGATTCAATGTTGAAATGAATAACTATATAACTGCACATGCTCCTGCCACTATAATCTATAAAAGCTAAATTTTAGGCAGCCATATCAATTCAAGTATGCCCCATCAGGGTCTTGCAGGATTACTCCCTTATTTCCTTCCGGAGCAACCATGGGATTTATCTTATTATAGTTTAGGAATATTTCTATAAGGTATTTTTCTGGTCATCATTTTCCCGTCAACTTGTCCCTTATATGAGTCGTTAATTTTTAAGAAATGACTTTGCTCATTTCAACATTTCCAATGTCCTTGTTAATATTATTGTCAAACAGTGAAGCCAAACTCCATGAACTCCACAGCTCCGCGCACTTTCAGAGTGAATGAGCCTACAGATGCTGCGGATAGGACGATCTCCTCACTCTGACAATGAAACAGTTAACCGTCCGCAAAACTTCATCGATTCTCCTAAGAAGTTTTATAACTAAAAAGGCCATCCTTTTTCAGAATGGCCTCATAACCATGAAAAGCTATACAATAATGTATTATGCTTTTTTCTTTTTTTCGGCTTTTGGCGCGGCTGCCTTTGGCGCTTTAGCGGCCGGAGCTGGTTTGACCACTACAGCAGCGGCAGGGCCGGAGGCGGTTTTCACCTTGTGCGGACGGGTTTTGCCATAAGATCCGATCGTTATTTTTCCACGTTTTGTTCTCTTGTCACCTTTTCCCATATAATATTTTGATTATGAATCGGCAAAGATAAGAAGATTATTTGAGCTATCAGCTATCAGCTATCAGCTATC
>CAYOPD010000071.1:0-1612 GCA_964405735.1 uncultured Saprospiraceae bacterium
GTAAGGGCCTGTGGTGATGAGTTTTTCCTTGGGACTCCAGGGAGCGAGGGTACCCCTTCCTATTTTTTCAAAAAGTTTAAGTGACCAGAAAAACAATAAGACTCCGCTGCTGAAAATGAAAAGACTCATGATTTTCACGGGAAGGTAATCCGGGATATACTCCGGCGTATGCCGGTAAACCGCCAGGGGGATAAGGCAGGTCACCGGCAGGGGGAGCAGGAGTACATCCCGGAGGTGCTTCAGGGTGGCACCAAGTGCGAACCATTTCATACGGCAGGCATATTCATTTTTTTTCTTCTTTGTTGCGGGGATGCCTGCCGGCATCTCTCAGGGCCTGGGTGAGAATGTATTCAAGTTGTCCATTGAGGCTGCGAAATTCATCGGCGGCCCATTTTTCCAAAGCCTTCATGGTTTGCTCATCGATCCGGAGGACAAATTTTTTCTTTTCCATGATCTGGTTTAAACCCGTTCCGTGGACGGAATCACTGGTGCAGGGTGCCGGTATTGACGATGGGCGTGGCATCCTTGTCGGAGCAGAGCACCACCATCAGGTTGCTCACCATGGCTGCTTTCTTTTCTTCATCCAGCTCGATGATCTCTTTTTTGGAAAGATGATGAAGGGCAAGTTCGACCATGCCGACGGCGCCTTCCACGATCTTCATGCGCGCTGCCACGACAGCCTCGGCCTGCTGCCTGCGCAACATGGCACTGGCAATTTCAGGGGCATAAGCCAAATAACCGATCCTCGCCTCGATCACTTCCAGGCCTGCAATGGCCAGGCGGGCCCTCAATTGGGTTTCCAGGGCGTGGTTGACCTCATCGTGACCGGAACGGAGGGTCATCTCATGCTGTTCGTCATCCATATTGTCATAAGCATACGAACCGGCCAACTCACGCAGGGCGGCTTCAGACTGCACTTTTACAAAACTATGATAGTCGGTCACTTCAAAGGCCGCTTTGAACGTATCGCTCACCCTCCAGACCACGATGCCGCTGATCATGATCGGATTCCCCTTTTTGTCATTCACCTTGATGCGCTCGCTGTCAAAGTTCTGGGCCCGAAGGGACAACCTTTTTTTCAGGTAAAACGGATTGGCCCAGAAAAAGCCATTGTCCTTGACCGTGCCTTTATATTCTCCAAAAAGCAGGAGGACCTTCGATTCATTGGGGTTCACCAGGAAAAAACCCGGGAGGAGGAATATGCTGTCAAGGACAATGAGCACTGCCCCCAGCCACTTGAGGCCGCTAAAAATAATCAGCCCCAACCCGGCAAAAAAGATCCCAAGGCTGAGCGCGAGGAAAATATAACCATTATAGGTTTTTGTAATTTGTTCGGTTTTCATTTTGATATTAATTTGATATCAAATATATATCACATTTTTAAAATTGTCAAGAGGGGATCGATTTTTAAAGATCAGCGGTCAGGAGTCAGCGGTCAGGAGTCAGCGGTCAGCGGTCAGCTATCAGCGGTCAGCAATCAGCGGTCAGCTATCGGCGGTCAGCAATCAGCGGTCAGCAATCAGCAATCAGCTATCAGCAATCAGCTATCAGCAATCTGTCACGTTGTAGGAAATCTGGTAATTTGAAATTTCAATCTTGCGGAATACAGGGC
>CAYOPD010000071.1:1712-21699 GCA_964405735.1 uncultured Saprospiraceae bacterium
CTCTTCCCTTAATTTTCTTAATTCATTAATTCTATTTAATTCTACTCAGCCCACCCAAGGCTCCTTTCCACCGCCTTTCTCCATCCCCGGTAAAGAAGCCGGGTTTTTTCCTTATCCAATCCTGGTTCGAATAGGGCGTCGCATTGCCAGCGACTGGCAATTTCGCCCTTGGTCCAGTAACCGGTAGCCAGGCCGGCGAGGTAGGCGGCCCCGAGGGCAGTGGTTTCAAGTACGGCGGGCCTTTCCACGGGAGTGCCCAGGATATCGGCCTGGAATTGCATGAGGAAATTATTGGCCGAAGCGCCGCCGTCTACCCGGAGGGTTTCCAGTGCGATATGGGATTCCTCGGCCATGATGTCCAGGACGTCTTTGGTTTGAAATGCCAGTGATTCGAGGGTAGCCCTGACCAGGTGGGCCCGGGTGGTGCCGCGGGTCAGGCCCTGGATGGACCCGCGGGCATACATGTCCCAATAGGGAGCGCCCATACCCGTAAAAGCGGGCACCATATAAACCCCGCCGGAATCAGAAACGGATTTCGCAAGGGCTTCTGACTCCGCGGAAGTCCCCAGCAGCCCCAGGCCATCCCTCAACCATTGAATAGCGGAACCCGCATTAAAAACACTACCCTCCAGCGCATATATTATTTTTCCATCCAGGCCCCAGGCAATGGTCGTGAGCAGGCCTTTGGTTGAACGGTAAGGGATGGCTCCGGTATTCATCAGCATAAAACAGCCGGTTCCATAAGTGTTTTTGGCCATGCCCGGTTCAAAACAAGCCTGGCCAAAAAGGGCGGCCTGTTGGTCTCCGGCCATACCACTGATCCGGATGGGCTCTCCAAAAAGAGTCGCCTCCGTTTCCCCGAAAAGGGAGCTGGACGGCATCACGGTGGGTAGCAGGCTGGCCGGAATGTTCAGGGCTTTGAGCAAGGCTGGGTCCCAGTCCAGGCTTCGGATATTAAAAAGCATGGTCCGGGACGCATTGCTATAATCCGTGGCATGTACCTTTCCTCCCGTCAATTTCCACAAAAGCCAGGTATCGACGGTCCCGAAAAGGAGCTGGCCGGCTTCGGCTTTTTCCCTCGCACCGGGCACCTGGTCCAGCAACCATTTTACTTTGGTCCCAGAAAAATAAGCATCGATGACCAGGCCGGTATATTCACTGATGTATTCCGCCAATCCTTCCTGCTTGAGCGTCTCGCAAATGGAAGCGGTCCGGCGGTCCTGCCAAACCAGGGCATGGTGAATGGGTTGACCGGTGACCTTATCCCAGATCACCGTCGTTTCACGTTGATTGGTAATGCCGATGGCTGCTATCTGCCCGGGGTTGACTCCTTTTTTATTCAACAGGTTTTGAGCGACCCACAACTGCGTTTCCCAGATTTCGAGGGCATCGTGCTCGACCCAGCCGGGCTGGGGAAAGATCTGGGTGAATTCCTTTTGTTCCACACCGGCAATATTTCCCTGCTGATTGAAAAGGATTGCCCGTGAACTGGTGGTACCCTGGTCCAGGGCGAGGATATAGGTTTCTGTGGCCATGGAAGTAAAAATAGGGATTACGAATTATTCAATCACTAATCCTTTCTCCTTCCCGAGGCATCGGGACTCCCTTTCTGCCGTCTCCTTAACTAAAATCGTGAAAGACCAAAAAAAGATTTTCATCGTTTACCTCAAACCTTAAACCTCAAACCTCATATATTATACTTTTATTTAATACAAATACCTAAATTTGCCCATCTGACCATGATTCCATTTGCTTCAACGGACCGCGACGAATATTTTCAAAAACTGGCTGAAAAAAAAGTCCATATCCTGGTTATTGGGGGTGGGATCACGGGAGCCGGGATCCTGCTGGATGCGGTCAACCGGGGCTTTGAAGCGGCTTTGATCGAAAAACTCGATTTTGGGAGCGGGACTTCCAGTCGATCCACCAAGCTGATTCATGGTGGGCTGCGATATCTGAAACAAAGGCAGTTTTCCCTGGTGAAGGAAACCGGCAAGGAAAGGGCCATCGTATTTAACAATGCCAGGCATCTGGTGGAGAAGAAAAAAATGCTCCTGCCGATCTATAAAGGAGGGACCCTGGGTACCTGGACCACTTCCATTGCACTATGGATCTATGACTACCTGGCCAAAGTGGGTCAAAATGAGCAAAAACTCATGCTAAGGAAAGAAACCACCCGCAGAACGGAGCCATTGCTCAAACAAGAGGGATTGAAAGGATCCGGCCTTTATTATGAATACCATGTGGACGATACCCGACTTACCCTGGAAGTCATTAAAAAAGCGGTTGAAAACGGGGGCACCGCCCTGAATTATGCGGAAGCAAGGGATTTTATCCTTGACCATGGACGAATTGCGGGGGTTGAGGTTGTGGATAAAATGACGGGTTCTTCCTATGCCATTCAGGCGGAATACGTGGTCAATGCCACCGGTCCCTGGTCAGACCAGGTTGCAGGGCTTGACCGCGAGTCCGGAAACATCAAAAGGGTCGTTTTATCCAAGGGAGTGCATATCGTGGTACCCTTTTATAAATTGCCGGTCAAGCAGGCTGTCTATTTTGAGAACCGCAAAGACCGGCGCATGATCTTTGCCATCCCCTGGTGGGGACATACCTATATCGGAACCACGGATACCGCTTATGAGGGGGACCCGGACCACATCCACGCCACCGCGGAAGATGTTGAATACCTCGTGGAGGCCACCAATACCGTCTTCACCCAGTCGCCGATCCGTACGGAAGACATCACCTCCACCTGGGCTGGAGTGAGGCCCCTGGTATATGAAAAAGGCAAGACCCTGGGGGAATTGTCCCGCAAGGACGAGGTATTTAAAAGTCCGGGAGGGCTGATCACCATCACCGGAGGGAAATTGACCGGGTACCGGAAAATGGCTGAGCGGGTGGTACAACTGATCATCGATGACCTCAAAGAGAACCCGAACAAACCGAGGCCGGTCCTTCACGAAGAAGCCCTTACCGACTTGTCCAATATCAGTGGCTCGGAATTCAGATCTGAAGAGGAATTCAAAAAACTGAAATTGTACTGCCTTTCGCTGAGGCATCACCTGGAGGTTGATGAAGATACCATGGAAAAACTTTTTCACCGATACGGCACCAATACGGAGAAAGTCGTCGCGTTGGCGGAAACCTTTACCTCAGAAGTTGAAGATCCTTACCTCCGGATTGAACTTGGAAGCCTGCTGTATGGCATCCGGCAGGAAATGGTGTGCAGCCTTTCCGATCACCTGGTGCGCAGAACAAGCCAGTTGTATTTTGGAAGAAACCAGATCCTGAAATACCTGGAACCTTTGGCCAATCTTCTGGCCTCTGAACTGGAATTGACCGAGTCGCAGATCCACGCGGATAAAGCAACCTTCCTGAAAGAATATGAAGCCGTGATGTCCTGGCAAAAAGAAAAAAACCCTGTAACGGATACTTTTATCCATTAAGGGTTGCATATGAAAAGACTCACTCTTAATTCTTGAAATAAAGGTATCGGTCAATCAAAAGTTCAAACCAGAATTATGGATTAAATGAAGGGAATCTTCGACAAAGATTTTCTAAACAAGCAATGAAGTACAAAGCGACGGGATTTGAAATGAAGAAAACAGCAAGACCATGAACCGTAGAGCATTTACCCAAAGCCTCTTGGGTTCTGGAATGGCCTATGGCCTTGGCTCACAAGACAATATGAAAAAACCGCGTTATCTCAGGCCCGGAGACCAGGTCGGCCTGATCTGTCCGGCGGGGCCCATCAACGATGAAAGGCTGGTCAGGAGCATCAGCAATCTTTTGAACCTTGGCCTGAAGCCCATCCCCGGAAATTATATTCTCAATCAAAACGGTTACCTGGCAGGAACTCAGGCCGAACGCCTTGCAGACCTGCACCAGATGTATCGCGATGAGCAGATTCGCGCAGTCTGGTGCATACGCGGTGGTTTTGGCTGCACCCACTTGCTCCCGCACCTGGACTATGAGCTGATCCAAAAGTCCAATAAAACGCTGCTTGGATACAGCGACGTCACTGCCCTGCATTGTGGTTTGTACGCGCGCCTCAAAACGTCAAACCTGCATAGCCCGGTGGCCTCTTCCGAGTTTACTCCCTATACCCTGGAACAATTGCAGAAAATCATTTTCGGCAACTCCGGCCAGGTTGTCCATATAGGTAATAGCCCGGAAAATGACCAATTATACAACGAAGGAAACACCGTATATGAAAGATATGTGATACGCGAAGGCACTGGCAGAGGAGTGCTCTGGGGAGGCAATCTTTCCCTCCTGTCTGCACTCTGCGGGACGCCATATCTGAAGATTAACCGTGATTTTCTTCTTTTTGTGGAAGACATTGATGAAGCCCCTTACCGGATTGACCGGATGCTGACCCAGCTCTTGCAGGTTTTACCACTGCATCGCCTGAAAGGGGTAATCCTGGGTGTGTTTGAGGGTTGTGAAAAGAAAGTCAACACCCAGTCCCAGTCGCTTAAGGAGGTTATGCTGGACCGGTTTTCGGGTTTTGAAATACCGGTCATGTATGGTTTTCCTTTTGGCCACATCAAAAACCAATGCACCCTGCCATTCGGAGCCGAAGCCGCGATGGACACCGGCTCCTTCCAGTTGACCGTAAAACTTCCCTGAGTTGAAGATCACCCTTCATACCTACAAGCTGATTACCCGTAAGGTGTTTACCACATCACATGGCAGTGCAGATCATCGCAGGTGCCTGATCGTGGAACTGGAACAGGATGGTTTCCAGGGTTATGGGGAAGCCACCGAGATTCTGTATTACGGAAAGAACCTGGAAGCCATGATCGAACTGGTGAAGCGGCACCAGGATTGGATAGAGTCCTTGCCTATTGCAGAACCGCCGGACCGTTATATGGAGTTTTTCAGCCGGTTTTCCGCAGATCGTTTTGTGCTTTGCGCCCTGGATATGGCCTATCACGATTTGTATGGAAAATTAAAGGGCAAACCACTGACCCAACTGTGGGGCCTTGACCGAAGGCTGAATCCACTATCCAGCCTGACTGTGGCCATCGACGAGACGGAAAAAATGCTTGAACACATCGATCAGAATCCATGGCCGGTTTATAAGATCAAACTGGGGACAGAACATGACATGGACCTCATGAAGGCCATCCGGAAACATACGGACCTCCCGCTAAGAGTGGATGTCAACGAGGGCTGGACTGCCGGACAAACCATTGCCTATTCTTCCATACTGCGGGACCTGGAGGTAGAATTTATAGAACAACCCATTCCTGCCAGGGATCATGAACAAATGGCGGACGTGTTCCGGAAAAGTGCCCTGCCCCTTTTCGCAGACGAAACCTGCCATATCCCTGAAGATGTTCCCCGCTGTGTGAACCATTTCCATGGCATCAATATCAAACTCATGAAATGCGGGGGACTGACCCCCGCGCTGGAGATGATCAAACTGGCAAGAGCACTTGGCCTTAAAGTCATGATCGGTTGTATGACGGAAACTTCAGTGGGCATTTCCGCCCTGGGTCAAATCCTCCCCCTGGTGGATTTTGCGGACATGGACGGGGCCCTGTTGATTTCAAATGATCCGGCAACCGGGGTTTATCTCGAGGAAGGCCGCGCGGTTTACCCCGAAACAGGTGGTACCGGCGCACGACTGATTCATAAAAATCCCCTGGCGTAGATGAGTTATGCATCACATATCCCTTCCAGGACCACCATTGCAGGCGGCGAAGAATACCTCTTTTTCAGCGGGACGGCCTATTTGGGCATACACGCCCGGCCTGAATTTGGGCAATTGGTGTCTGAAGGTATAAAACTATGGGGTACCAATTATGGAGCAAGCAGGCTGGGCAACGTTTCCATTCCCGTCTTTGACCGGGCTGAATCGAAATTGGCTACCTGGCTCGGTACCCCGTCGGCCCTTATGGTCTCTTCCGGCACTTTGGCTGGCAGGCTGGTTCTGGAGGTGCTTGCGGACGAATATGAAGCCCATTATTCACCCATCGCTCATGTCGCCATCAACCCTTTGTATAAAAAACACGAGCCCCAGCTGTTCGACTCCTGGATAGAACAAACCCTGCAAAGGATCAGGCAAAGCAAAAAAGATAAACACCTGATTACTTTCAATTCCATCGACTCACTCACGGCCATTCATCTTCCAATGGACTGGATTGATGCCATTCCTGAAAATAAGGAAGTATTGCTGATCGCGGATGATTCCCATGGGATCGGGGTCATGGGTGAGGATGGACGCGGGAATTTTCCAGCCTTGATCCGAAGGCATCCGCATGCGATTATGATTGCCTCCATGGGTAAGGCCATGGGCCTTCCGGCAGGCCTGATCGCGGGATCGAAGGAGATTGTTCAAAAAGCAAAAGTACATCCCCTGTTTGGGGGCAGTTCGCCCATGGTTCCCGCCTATGCACATGCCTTTCTGCATAGCGACGAAATCTATTCGGCAGCCCGCCGACGGCTTTTTGAAAAAATGAACCTGTTTCAGGAAACCCTTGGGGACTCGGGCCTTTTTACTTTCAGTCAAAACTTCCCCGTTTATTGCACCCGGGCCCATGGCCTTGCAGCCTTTCTGGAAGAACGAAAAATCCGGATATCCCATTTTTCCTACCCCAGTCCGGCGGATGATTTATACACCCGGGTAGTGCTGAATGCATTGCATACGAGGGAGGATATGGAGCGGTTGATTGAAGGGATAAAGGAGTTTAAAGTTTAAGGTTAAGGTTAAGTTTAAGGTTAAGGTTAAGTTTAAGGGTAAGGCTGAAGCCGAGGTTGAGGAAGGTTTAATTTCAAAACGATTTCCTGTCTTATCCTTGTAAATTTATCTTTTCATTTAAATGTACAGGACCATACCATTTATCTGCCTCATCCATATCCTCCTGTCTGCATGCAAAGAGGAACCCGGGCATCTTGAAGCCCCTTTTGAAAAATGGGCAGTGGACCTCCATCCTTCGACGGCGCCCCTGAGCCCGGAAGAAAGCATTAAAAAAATACAATTGCCTCCGGGTTATTCGGTGGAGTTGGTGGCCGCAGAGCCCCTGATCCGGGATCCCGTAGGCATGGCCTGGGATGGCAACGGGAATCTGTACGTCGTTGAAATGAGCACTTTTATGATGGATGCCAAAGCCACGGATCAGTATAAGCCTTGCAACCGGATCATGAAACTGGTAGATACGGACTGGGATGGACGGATGGATAAGTCGTCCGTATTTATTGACAGCCTGGTCCTTCCCAGGGTGGTGCTGCCGGTTGGGGATGAACTGATCGTCGGGATCACCAATGTCCAGCATCTCTATGCTTATAAGGATACCAACAAAGATGGCAAGGCAGATCAGAAGCGGTTGGTTTTTGAAAACGCGGCCATTGACTCCCGCAATATGGAACATCAAAACGGAGGCCTGATCTGGAACCTGGACAACTGGATTTATCCAAGCAGGGACAATCTCCGTTATAAGTATAAAAACGGCCGCCTGATAGCTGACACCCTGATCGACAATATGATCGGGCAATGGGGCATGACTTCTGACCAATACGGTCGCTTGTTTTATTCCGAAGCCGGGCCTGGCCTCCCGGTGGTGCAATTCAACCAGATGCCTGCCTATGGCTCCCTCAATTTCAGCGACCAGTATCCCCAGGATTTTGCCGTGCCCTGGCCCATAATCAGCACGGTGGACGCACAGGGTGGGCCGCAGGTTTTGAGACCGGCAGACAGCACGCTCGATCAATTTACTTCGGGTTGCGGACAATCCATCTTCAGGGGCGACCGCCTTCCGGAAGATATGCAGGGCGATTATTTTATCGCGGAGCCGGTGGCGCGGATCATCAAAAGGGGCAAGGTCATCGACCGAAACGGAAAAAGGTATGTGGAGAATGTTTATCATGACAAGGACTGGCTGGCTTCCGCGGATTTTAATTTCAGGCCGGTCAATACCTATACGGGCCCGGATGGCTGTTTTTATATCGTGGACATGTACCGGGGCATCATCCAGGAAGGTGAATTTGCGGAGGAGGATTCCTGGCTCAACCGGAAAATTAAAGCCCTGGGCCTGGAGAAAAATAAAGGTTACGGCAGGATTTACCGCGTCGTCCATCAGGATTACAAGCGGGATGCCGAGATGCCGCGACTGTTGGATAAATCGGCCCCGGAATTACTACATTATCTTGGGCATCCTAATGGTTGGTGGAGGGACCAGGCCCAGCAAATGCTGATCCTGAAACAGGATAAAACCGTGGAGGAGCCACTTAAACAAATGGTTATGAATCCCCCGGGTGCTTTGATTCAAAACAATGCCCTGGCCCGGATACACGCCCTCTGGACCCTGGAAGGACTGGAACTGGCTCAACCCGGACTGCTGGCGGTGGCCATGAAAGATGATCATGCCCAGGTGCGGAAAACCGCGGTCTGGATCGGGGAAAAATGGATCAGGCAAAAGGATACTGCATTTATCAACTTATTGAAAACCTTGCAGGATGATCTTTCACCGGACGTCCGTATCCAATTGTACCTGTCCCTGCGCACCAGTAAAACCAAAGAAGCGGTTTCAGTGGTGGAACATATCCTCCGGGAAAATCCGGACAATGAAATGATCCAATATTCCCATTCGGTTTTTGAAGAGTCTTATGCACGGGCTGAAGCCGAAAAAAAAAGGATCAGCAGCCTGAGCCCTGCGGAAAAGCTTTTAATTGCCAAAGGAGCCACTCATTTTAAACAACTGTGCTCCACCTGTCATGGCATGGACGGCAAAGGGATATCCATCGGAGGGGCTCCCAGGCTGGCTCCCCCCCTGGCTGGATCCCCGCGGGTAAGGGGGGACAAGATCATGCTGATCCAGATTTTATTGTACGGGCTCAAAGGGCCGGTGGACGACATTACTTATCCGGGGGTCATGCTCCCGTACAAACAACAGGACGATGAATGGATCGCTTCCGTATTGAGTTATATCCGAAACAGTTCCGATCTTGGAAATGCCTCCTCCATTGTGACCAGGGAGGAAGTCGAGGATATCCGTGCTACTGCATCGATTGAAGATGGCTATATACCGGATCTGCGATTGCTTGAAATTTATAAACTGGGAAGGGGAGAGGCCCAGAACTGGTCCAAGGGTAAACCCGGTAGTGGAGGCAACCGATGGGGAGGCCATTTTAGATCCATGAAGGACAGCGTTGATAGGAATTAAAATAATTAAAGGAATTAAAATAATTAAAGAAAATTAAGGGGATGCGGTGGGTGGAAAGGATGACCATGCTCTGTTTGTTTTTATGCTGCCGGTGGTCTGCAATTGGGCAGGAATACTATATCAACAGTATTGGCATGGAGTTTATCCGGGTGCCGGCGGGAGAGATGGTCGTGGGCAGGTTTCGACCCACAGTATCTCGAATGACAGCCTGGGGATCCGAACTGCCCCTAAACGAAATGGTCTACAATCAGGCGGTGGAACTGGCCAGGTCGGAAACCAGGGAAGGATTTCGCGTATCGATTCCCGCTCCGTATTATATCGGAAAATATGAAGTGACCCAAAAAGAATGGCTAAAGTTGATGGCCAGGAATCCATCTTATTTCAAAAAAAACAAGGTCCTAGATGACCAGGGCAGGCATCCGGTGGAAGGTGTATGCTGGAGAGCGGCACAACGATTTATAAATAAACTGAATAAAGCGGAAAAAGGAATAGCCATGTACCGCCTGCCCACAGAGTTTGAGTGGGAATTTGCAGCCAGAGCGGGTACGGAGGATGACATCTCCTGGAGAGAAATCACAGAATCTGCCGTTATCGCAAGTCAATCAACCGCAGTGTCCGGTTCCAAAAAGCCGAATGCCTGGGGTATTTACGATATGCTGGGGAATGTGTGGGAATGGGTGCGGGATTATTACAATGAAAAGCCATTTGCCGACCCGTTGCCGCCTTCCGCGGGAAAAGAGCACGTACTCAAAGGCGCCTCGTTTTTTGGGGATGTAAAAAATGCAACCTATATGACCCATGCGGCCGGCCCGGGCAGTGGTTATGATGTGGGTTTCAGATTGGTCATGCAAAAGATGCCAGACGGATGGTAAAGCATTTAAATATCTTCATCATCTTCACCGCTTTGAGCCCGGTTATCAACGGCCTGCAGGCGCAATTGCCTGCCGGTTTCAAATCCATCTTTAATGGTAAAAACCTGAAAGGCTGGCATGTCAGCCGGACAAGCCACCAGGGCACGACACCGGATATACAGGTGCGGGATGGAGTGCTTGAATTGCGGCAATCTCCATATGGCCAGGGCGGAGTATTGCTTACCAATAAGTTTTACCGGGATTTTGAATTATATCTTGATGTGAACATCGATTCCTTTTCCAACGGGGGTATCTTTCTGCGATCCAATGAAGGAGGAGCCGCTTACCAGGTGGAGCTGGTCCTGCCGGGTGGAACGGGGGATTTGCTGGGTGAACGGATCCCGGTGAGTAATCCCGCCAAGGCAAAGGGAAGAGAAGCCATCTGGAAAAAGAACGACTGGAATTCATTCCGGATCCGAATGGTGGGCTTTGTCCCGAAAATCAGTTTATGGATCAACGGCCAATTGATGTATGAGGTTACGCAGCTCCGGAACGATTTCATCGCGGAAGCCGTCCGGGGTATGATTGGTCTTCAATGTCATTGGACTGCCCTGTATTCGACTGCAGCAGAATCCGATTTGATGCCACTGGATTCCTGGCGGCCGGGCGCTGTTCACCGGTTTCGGAATATTGGGATAAGGAAGTTGTGAAAAAGCCAGGAATAATTAACCGGAATTTTTACTGAGATTTGCCTTTCAATAATTCATCAATGACTAACCAAACAAACCCCATTCGTGTGCTGGTCGTAGGCGCCGGCAATATGGGAGGTTCCCATGCCACGGCCTATCATCACATGGAAGGATTTGAGATCTGCGGACTGGTGAGTACCGGAAAAAGTAAAGAATTGCTGAATCAAAAGCTGGGAGGAGGCTATGCCCTTTTTTCGGACTATGCAAAGGCCCTCGAGTTTACACGGCCCGACGCAGTCAGCATCAATACCTATCCGGATACCCATGAAACATACGCGCTGCAGGCCTTTGCCATGGGTTGCCATGTATTTATGGAAAAGCCGATCGCCAATACGGTGGCTGGAGCGGAGCGGGTAGCTGCTGCTGCCAAACAAGCCGGTAAAAAACTGGTGATCGGCTATATCCTGCGACATCATCCCTCCTGGATAAAGTTTATCGAGATTGCCCGGCAAATGGGCAAGCCCCTCGTGATGCGCATGAATCTCAACCAGCAAAGCCATGGTTACATGTGGACGGTGCACCGTAACCTGATGAACAGCCTAAGCCCCATCGTGGACTGCGGGGTCCATTATATCGATGTGATGTGCCAGATGGTCCGTTCGAAACCCACCCAGGTAAGCGCTATCGGGGCCCGTTTGACTGAAGCCATACCGGCAGGAAATTACAATTATGGCCAGTTGCAGATCCGTTTTGATGACGGGTCCGTAGGCTGGTATGAGGCCGGTTGGGGGCCTATGGTGAGTGAGACCGCTTTTTTTGTGAAAGATGTATTCGGCCCTAAAGGGTCCGTATCCATTGTAGCCCGCGATGCCGGCGGCACCGGCAAGTCTTCTTCCATCGATGCCCATACCAAGACAGAATCCCTTCGTATCCATCATGCGGACCTCAACGATCAGGATGAATTTGTGATGCCGGATGAGTGGCTGGATATGACGGATGAGCCTGGCCACCAGGAACTTTGCAACCGCGAGCAAGCCTATTTTCTAAAAGCCATCCGGGAAGATATTGATCTTACCAACCACGTGCAGGATGCGGTAGACAGCCTTCGTATCGCTTTTGCCTGCGATGAATCGGTGCGGACCGGAGAAGTGGTTAAGTTGTAGAATTGCAGAGTTGCAGAATCCTTATAGCTTACTAAAGACCCCTGATTACTGACTACTGACTACTCCCTATAGTTTGCTGACAAACACAGGTGCAAGCTGTGATTTGTAAGTGCTGTCCGTAAGCTGTTTCATTTCTTTAGTTTTCCAATTCATCAACATAATATGGTATTGCCTCCCATCGGGATCAGAGGAATCATAAGTCAGCCATTTCCCGTCGGGGCTCCAGTCATGCCATCCTTCTCCTTTCGGACCGGTTGTGATCTTCCATTGCCGGGAACCGTCCGGGCTGACGGCACAGATCTGGTGCCGGCCATCCTGGAACGAGATATAACTGATGAAATGCTCTGTAGGATGCCAACGTGGCGCCCCGGCTTTATAACCCGGCTCCCTGGCTGAAGGGTTTTCTTCAGGATAATGGGTCAGTTGGCGGCTTCCGGACCCATCGGCATTCATGATAAAAAGTTCTTCATGGCTGTTTCTGTCCCTTTTGTTCTTTTTAAAGGCGTAGACGATCCGGGAACCGTCCGGTGAAAAACAGGGGTCGCCAAAACGGGCAGCCGTGTCAGCGGTGATTTGAGTAAAATGGCCGGATTCGGTATTGACGATGAATAGCTGAAATCGGGTCTCTGTCCCCAGTCTGCCGGTCACGACCATTTCTTCTCCGTTGTTGCGGCTGCTCATCCAGCTGTCTTCCAAACGAAGGTCGGAGACTTTTCGCATGGACATGCCACTGCTGTCCGTTTCATACAGAAAAAAACAACGGTAACAGGTGTCCCGGTCGCTGATGAGATACAATTTGTCGCGATAGGCATAATAAGTCCAGGCCACATCGTCATGTTGGGTCAGATTTCTTTTGTCGCTGCCATCTGCATTCATGATCATGACTTCCCAGTCGTCTTTAGTCGTATCCGGAATATGGATATTGTAGGCAATGAAATAGTCTTTCTCCGGTGGTGAGGGCTGGCCCGGATTGGTTAAATCCCGGCAGGAAGACCAGAGAAGTACGATAGAATTTAAATAGATTAACTTTTTCATATTTCAAAGAAATGAAAAGGGAGTCATCTCCCATTGGAAAAAATTTACCTACTCCACAGCCACATAATTGGTAAAAGCCCTTTGCCGGTCTAAGAACTGGGACGGTGTAAACCCGGAGTAATTTTTGAATTCATGAATAAAATGGGCCTGGTCATAATACCCGGAAGCCGCTGCAATCCCGGTCCATCCTTCCGCAAAGGGCCGGTCGATCAGAGTAATCGCTTTCTGGAACCGGATGATCTTTAAAAATTCCTTTGGACTGAGTCCGGTATGATCCCGGAAAAGGCGGATGAAGTGTTTGTGGGAATAGCCGATTTTACCGGAAAGCTTCGTTATGGTCGTTTGAGCCGGATCAAGCTGGATCTGATTCAAGGCATAATCCACACAGGGATTGATCCTGAGGTTTGAACCGTATTGCGCCATCAATAGTTTTTCTGCGAGGGCAAATTTTTCCCTGGCTTCGGGGAGCTCCAATAAAGCTTCCCGGAGTTGCAGGATATCCTTCCGGAAGGATTGCTCCCCGTCCACTACCGCATCGGTGAAGGCGCTGAGCGGGCCCTGTACAAAAGGGAAAGCCCGGCCTTTTCTGAAATTGATTACAAAGAGTTCACTCTCTCCGCAGGAAGGAATGGATATATAAGTGGTCCTCAATCCGGAAAACCATACTTTGCGACAGGTTTGGATGGGTTTTAGGCTGTGGTTGTCAAAAATGTATTTGGGTTCTTCGGTGAGATCGATGATGGCATAAACGTTTCCGTCCTGGAAAAACCGGTCGATCTTGTGGCCGGGCTGATAATCTTTATAATAAATAAAACTTTCGATGAACTGGCCCAGGGGAGGGGCAAGGAAATGCATTTCCATCAGCATGGAGGTAAATGTAATGAATTGCTTATCTATTTTTCCCCTTCAATTTCCAGGTCATATTTTTTCAAAAGACCCGGTAATCCGGCTGCCGAAAATTTCGCCTTTCGAATCCGGTTATGCTCAGGGTCGATGGTAAAAAAACGTGCAGATCTGAAATCGGCTTTCTCCAGGTTGGTGCGGTAAAATACGGTCCGTTCCAGGTCACAGGATTCAAAGACCGCGTGGCTGAGGTCCGCATCGGTAAAATCCGCTTCTTTAAGACTGGAATGAAGGAATATGGTTTCTCTCAAGTTCAGGTTATAAAAGGATGAAAAATCCAGGGTGCAATGGTCAAAACTCAGGTTGTAGATCAGTCTATTGCAATCTTCCCAATGCAGGCCCAGCAGTTTGCAATTCTTAAACCGGACTTCCCGGAATCCGGTCCGGGTCAGCTTGCACAAACTTAAATTGCAACCGGAAAATTCACTGTCTGAAAAGAGGAAGTCCGTGAAATCTGCATTGGAAAAATCGAAGTTGTTAAAGGTGCAGTCCCGATTCCCCGGATTCCAGTGCAATGGGTTGCTGGCCGTTTTTTTCAAATTTCTGATTCTGTATGAGGTGTGGTTTTTTCATATGAGCCGGACAAATTTAGGGGTTAATATCGTACGGGTGCTTCTCAGGGGGTATTGCGCGCTGTGTATTGTTCGCTGGGAATTGCTCACGGAGGCCACGGAGAGCACGGAGATTTTTTATAGTCTTCCGATGGGGATAGATTTTTGTTTTATTGTAAATTTTGGGGATGGACTACCCAACCATACTCATCAATAGGCTTCAATCAATCCTCCGTGGTCACCGTGCTCTCCGTGCGCAATCCTTAGCCGAACTCCAAAGAAGGCTCCCTGGACCCTCCAACAATCTCCCTTGGAACACAGTCAGCAACTCCGGAAGCGGGCTTATCTTTCGGGGCAAATTAAAACATAGATTTCTTGATGAAGACAGACCGGTTTCTTTACGACTACAGCGCGTTGGTTTTTGTTTTATTCTTTGTTTTTGCTTTGTGGGCTTTCTGGCCCAGTTATTATTCTCACATGGGGGACCAGGAGGAAGTCCGATATCATACGCATGGAATTGCCATGACCCTCTGGTGCATGATGCTCATAGGCCAGGCCTGGCTGATCCGTAAAAAGCGGTTCGTCCTGCATCGGCGCCTGGGGAGCTTTTCTTATTTTCTGATGCCCGTTTTGTTGATCCTGACCTTAAACCTGGTTCACCACCTGCTTTCAAGCCGGGAGCGCTGGGATAACATATCGCTTTATTCATTGGCGCTGATGGTCAATGCCACCATAGTCCTGGCTATTTTATACGGATTGGCCATTCATCACCGGCGCAGGCCCCTGCTGCATGCCCGGTATATGCTGGGCACAATATTCCCATTGTTTACCCCCGTTACGGACCGGTTGATATATGGTCATTTCAAACCCCTGCTTAACTATATGCCCACCATTGACGGCAGGCCCGTTGCCCCGGTGGCGGGGTTCCTGCTGGCTGATCTCATCCTTCTCTTTTTAGTGTACTGGGATTGGAAGACCCATCAGAGACTGGATGTCTTTCCAAAAATCCTGGCCCTTTTGCTGATCTATCATGGCTCCGTACTTTTTTTTTACCGCTTTGCCTTTTGGGAGAAATTCGGGAATTGGTTCCTGAGTTTGCCCTTGTCCTGACGGAGGTTCTTTGAATACCGGTTACCGGTGCTGGTCAAATAAGACCGGGTTCCCGTCCGGATCGACGACCATAAAACTCGCCGGGCCGGTAGTGTCCTCATCCGCAGGCTGAAGGATGTCAATGTTTTTCTTTTTCAGTTCTTTCTGAATTTTGCGGACATCATCAAATTCCGGCAGGGCATTGGCGTTCTCATCCCAGCCCGGATTAAAAGTCAGGATATTGTGCTCAAACATGCCCTGGAACAGGCCGATCAGGGCGTTTCCATTTTTCATGATGAGGTAGTTTTTACCCAGGTTGCCGGCAAAGACTGAAAAGCCCAGCTTTTCATAAAATTCTTTGGATGCATTAATGTCTTTGACATTCAGGCTGACAGAAAAGGCTCCTAATTTCATAAGGCGGTTATTTAGTAGGTTGTATGTGGATATGAATTTATGGATTTGCAGTGAGAAAAACTGGTGATCAAGCACGGAAAATCGAAGGTCAGTATTTATTCCTCACTGATCCTGCAGAAGCGACTTCATTTGTTTTCCAATCAGCCTCGTTGCATAACCAGGGCTTAACCTGTAAAGAAAATTTAAAAACCTGGAATCCTTTCCTACATATATTCTGACCTTGTCTTTCTCCATTCCGGCGAGAATGATTTCCGCTGCACGGGCAGGGAGTAAAGTTCTGATTTTTGAATTTTTAAGTTCGCTTGTCGATTGGGCCGGTGTCGAAACTCCGGAATTGGCTGTAATATTTGTCGCAACGGCACCGGGAAAAACAACCGATACTTTTACAGGGGTGTTCATCAATTCGGTGTACAATCCTTCGGTCAGCAGTTTAACGGCTGCTTTTGAAGCGCCGTAAACACTTTGGCCCGGGACCGGAAGAAATCCTCCCATGCTTGAAATGTTCACGATATGTGCCTCGGGTCTTTTTAACAAATAGGGAAGGAATGCTTTGGTGATGTAAAGGGTTCCGTAAAAGTTTACATTCATTACCCGTTCAATCGCGGAGAATTCAAGATTATTGACCCGCACGAAGGGTTGAATGATGCCTGCATTGTTAATAATTCCATCAACGCCGCCGTGGTGTGCAATGACTTGTTCCGGCAAATTTTCCACAGCGGCTTTATCGGTGATGCTTAAGGGGTGTAGGGATAGATTAATGGCTTTAGGTCCAGCCAGTTCCAAGGTTTCCTTCAGGGCTGCTTCTTTAATATCCACCGCCGCTACTTTTGCACCTTTTGCCAGCAGGGTTAAAACCAGTTCCCTTCCAATGCCATTCCCGCCACCCGTAACCAATATTATTTTATTATTTACTTGCATACCGCGAAACGATAATTAATCCATGGTCTTTCAGACTCTACCTATTGCGCAGGAGCCGGCAACATGTTCCGGATGGCCGCAATTTTCCAGATTCCGTTATGGTGGACCACCATGAAGGTACTCCACATCTTACGGGTCGTGCCATTCGAATTCTGTATTTCATACCGGGCATCCGCGATAGCATTTTTTGAATCAAGAAAGCGGATTTTGTCTATCCATAGTTTTCGCGAACCCGGGTTGCCCTCGGAAGACCGCAACATGCCCTTTACCGCCTCTCCGATACCCTCCCGCCATTCACCGGAAGAAACCAATTGATCCACATCATCCGTTAGTAGGTTTTTAAGTAAAACGGTATCACGCTTCTCCCGGGCTGATGAATACTGATCGATCAGGGAATGAATAGACTCCCTTTGTTTGTCCTCATTTGATATGCCCTGGGAAAAAACGAAAGGTTCCCAAATGGCATAGAACACGGTAAGGAATAAGAAACGTTTCATTTGTAGGTAAATAATTTAATTCATTCAGCCAACATCCATTCAGGAAATTTTAATCCTCAACCGCCCGATTTTCCTACCAGCTTCCATATATAGGAGTTGCCTTGTTTCACGATACTGAAGTAGTCAAAAGTGCCATTGGCCCTGTCGCCCGCGGCATCCAGGGCTCCGGCACCGACGATGCCGCTGTACTTATTGGCTTGTTCGACGAAAAGGGATTTGAGTTTTGTAAAATCACCGGTATCGCCGTGGTTGGCTTCGAGGGTGAAGGCTATCGTCCACATGGCATCATAAACTGCCAAGGCAAAGGCGTCCGGTTCAGTGCCCGTCCTGGTCTTAATGAGGGCAGCTACTGGTTTCCATTCCGCTTCGGTAGCCACCGGTAAACCAAACGAAGGTGCAAAAAACGCGGTCTTGATGACAAATTCGGCCACTGAAGCATCGATTAAAAATGCATTACTAAAAACAACGCCGTCACCTCCGAACCATTTTACGCTGCTTAAAACCGAATCGGCTGCGGCCAGCCTCAAAATTTCAACGCCCTCGTCAAAAGAAGCCAGGTAGATGCCCACCTTATCTGTCCCATAAGAAGCTACTAATGTCTTGAGCTGGTCCCTCATGGAAGAAACCACAGCGGCATAGTCCGGCAGGGTAGAGGAGTAGGGAGTGATCGCTGCGGTTTGTCCGCCTTTCGCTATAAAGGCTTCACCGGTTGAGGATTGCAGCCCTTTGTTGCCGGCATCGTCCCTGGCGACCGTAACCAATCCTTTGATTCCGTTTTTGGCAATCGTGGCCGCCATAGCCGCTCCTTCGATCTTGTCGGATGGGCAGAAGCGAAAAATGGCATCATCGGCTATGGCCAGGCTGCCGGCCGTGCTGCTTTGACTGACGACTATGATTTCTGCAGCATCGCTTAATGGCTTTATGGCGGCCAGCTCGGCGCTGGATTGTGGACCGATTATAAAACTGATTTGATCGTCTTTGGCAGCGGTGAAGAATGTTTTTGCAAGTTCGGTCTCCAGTTTTGTATCCGATACGGAGACTGCCAATTTAAAGCCGGCATTTTTGTTGGAGAGATAGGTGTTGATGTAATCCGCCGCCAGGTCTAAAGCGGCTTGTGAAGTTATTCCCAGTGAGGACCAGTTGCCTGTCAACGAGAAAAGCCCTCTCACGTTTATGGTTTTCTGTGCCGGATGATCCTCTTTTTGGCAGGACGGCAGGGCGGTTATCGCAAAAACAGCGGCCAAAACTGGAATTAATATTCTTTTTATTCTATACATTAAATCTAGTTTATCAATTTGCCGGCAATATATGCATTTACGGATGGTTAGGCTTTTGGCCTGTTCCGTGATTGTTTAATAGTCAGGCCGTTTTATTTGTTTTTGGGTTGTTTTAACATCAATTGGCCTGCTAATTCCGAAACCACCCATTCCTCCGCAATTTTATTTCCTTCAAACCGGCTAACCACCATTTCTGTCCAGGTTATCGTTTTGCCGCTTGCGGGAATACCTCTTAAATTTTTCTCATGTTTTCCTCGCAGGGTGCGCTGCCAGGAGATGGTACTGCCTTTCTGTACAAGAAACTCGACTTTCTGCACTTTGAGATTTGGTATTGCAAAACGAAGTTCCTTGGTCCATCGTTTTAAAAATGTATGGCCTTGGTAATGTCTGCTCCCAGCATAGGCAACATAATTTTCGGTAAAAAGGGTCCCAATCACTTCTAAATTTCCCTGGCCAATCAGTTTGTCAAGGGCGTGCCTGATTTCTCCTTGCTTATTCATAATGCATTTTTTACATTCAAATTAAAGACTTTAATCATCTTTATGGTTTCGAGGACAAACAAAACCGCCAGAGCGCCTGCAACAGCCAGGTTAAAATGACTGAATCCCGGGTAATCAAAACTAAAAATCGTTCTGAGGTAAGGAATGTAGATTGCCATACACATGAGTGCAGTCGCAATAAAAAGTATTATGAGCAAGGCCATATTTTTTTCCAGCAATACGTCGATGTAATTCCGTGTTTTGGAAATGGTCGTTAGAATGAGAAAAAGGTTTCCAATGATCAGCGATGAAAAGGCGATGGCCCTGGTTTCTCCATCGGTATGGCCTTCCTTCAGGGATAGAAAATAAACGGCGAAGACCATGCCCATCAATAACAGGCCAATGGACACACTGCCAAATATTTTTCCGAATCCAAAAAACGGCTCCTCCGGATTGCGGGGAGGGTGTTTCATGATGTCCTTCTCTTCCTTTTCGGATTCAAAAGCTATGGAACAGACCGGATCCAGGACCAGTTCCAGAAACACAATGTGCAGCGGCATCAAAAGGATGGGAAGCCCCGGGAAAAAGGCCGGAAGCAGGGTAAGTCCAATGATGGGTATATGTATGGCAATGATGTAAGACATGGATTTCTGCAGGTTGTCGAAGATCTTTCGCCCGGAACGGATGGCTGCTACAATCGAGCTAAAGCGGTCATCCAACAAAACCAGGGACGAGGCCTCCCTGGCTACATCCGTGCCTTTCCCGCCCATAGCGATTCCAATGTCAGCCGCTTTTAGTGCCGGAGCATCGTTCACGCCGTCCCCGGTCATGGCGACAATTTCGCCATTTTTTTTTAGAGCATTGATTATCCGCAATTTTTGGTCTGGCACGATCCTGGCAAATATGTTGACCGATTTTATTTTTTCAGCCAGTTCAGCGTCACTCATGTTT
>CAYOPD010000072.1:0-7809 GCA_964405735.1 uncultured Saprospiraceae bacterium
ATCACACAAAACGGGCATTTGGGAAGCAGGATCAGGAAGATGCCGGATATTAAAGAAATGGATTTTCGCTTCTTTCTCTCTTTCTGGCATGAATTACATGACATCCGTTTATAACCCTATTTTTGAAAAGTACAATAAGACCCTAATTTACCGGGCTCTGAGCATGAAAACAAGTTTTTAGCGGAATATAATATCTGTCCACTGCAATTTATTTGCAATTTTTTTTGGAATAACTTTGACCCAGCCGTCAATTCAAATCGAAACTCAGTTTTTTGGAGATAACAATGGGAAACAGGTGATCCGGATTATTCTTCATTTCCGGTATAGCGACGGTAATCTTCTGCGGTGTCAATATCGAAAATGCCTTTTGTAAAAGGTACGAACCCAACCCGCTCGGGAAATTGATGGATCAGTTTTAAAGCTCCTTTATCCCCTTCGAGTGTTTCCAACAGTGGAAAAAAACTATGGTCAAAAAGTGCCGGTGTACCGGTGACTTCATCATAACGGCTGGCCACAATGGTTTTTCCGGAGGCATGGTAATGGTCAACCAGCGCTTCCAGCAAGGTGGTGCTTACAAAAGGCTGATCGCAGACCATGAAGATCAGGGCATCCGTATCGGCTTGCATGCGCAGGGCTTCGTGAAGGCCGCATTTTACCGATGAGGCTAATCCGGTTTGCCAATGTGCATTGACGGCAATAAACAAGTCCAGCCCGGACAGCTCTTGGGCAATGGCTTCATGGCCGGATCCAAGAACCACTACCACGGGCCGGCAGGTGGTAGACAGGGCGGTGGCCGCCGCATACCTCAAAAAGGTTTGCGAGTCATTTGCCTTCAACAATTGTTTTGCAGTACCGAGCCGCGTGGAGGCTCCAGCAGCAAGGATTACAATGGCGATTTTTTTGGTTGTTGCAGATTGCGAATCCGGCATCTTAAACTTCTATCTTCTATCTTCTAACTCACACCTCACTCCTCCACAATCCTCAAAGCTTCCCTGGAATGAATATACTCCCCAGCATTCCTTAGCTGGCCTCCCGAAGTCCCAAGAAGCACGGCCTGGATTTCGGCCAGGATGGACAGGGCGATTTCCTCAGAGGTTTCAGCACCGATGTCCAGGCCAACCGGCCCGAATATTTTTTGCATTTGTGATTCCGAGATCCGGATTCCTTCATCGCGGAGTTCGTCCAGCATCCTGTCCAGTTTTTTACGAGGCCCCAGGGATCCTATATATGGCGTCCCCACGTTTAACAATGCCCTTAACATCGCCAGGTCATAATTGTAATTGTGGGTCATCAGGACAAAAACCGTGCGGTGATCGATCTTGAACTGCTCCAGTACTTTTTCCGGTTTGGCCACGATCACGCTGCAGGCGGAAGTAAAGCGGTCTGCAGTGGCGTAATTGGCCCTTCCGTCCACAACATGGGGTTCCCAGCCCAGGATAATGGCCATGTCTACCAGGGGCATGACATCGTTGCCGGCTCCCACCACGATCAGGGCAACCGGTGGATCGACGTATTCTATAAATGCAGTGACCTGAATCCCATGATCCCGGTATTGTTTGAAGGAAGACACATTTTGAACCAGGGCAAGGTCAATGTCTGCCTGGATTTTATCCGAAAATATGGGTACTCTGCCCATGATCTTATGGGGAGTATGGTAAATCAGGCAGGTTCCATGTTGTACAGCCCTGCGGTCAGACAGGTCGAATAAAGTCAATAAAACCGCAGGTTCCCTGGATCCGGCCAGGGTTTTTAATAATTGGACCGGGTTGAGAGGGTCCTCGTGAAGGATCGGTTCGATCAGCACCTGGATGATGCCATTGCACCCAAGGCCGACCCCGAATTTGGCATCGTCCTCATCCATGGTATCATAGGTGACCAGCATGGCCCTTTTCTCGGCGATGACGTGCAGGGCTTTCCGCAGCGCATCGCCTTCAAGGCAGCCTCCGCTGATGGCGCCGGTCAGTTGGCCGTTGTCCTCGATCAGCATCCTTGCCCCGGGCCTGCGGTAGGAGGAGCCTTCCAGGTGCACCACGGTCGCCAGAGCAGTCTGGATCCCATTTTCCCTGGCTGACTCATATTGTTTAATGATTTGTCTGATTTCCTTCACCGGTTGGGATATTATTTCATTGTGAAAGTTAGAGGGAATCCGTTTCAGGAGGTGAAAAAACTGATCAAAGTCATCGGCATTTTTTTACATTGTTGTGATAATGGGTTATGAAATGATTGTCAAAGCAACCGCGCATAAAGAATTTTATACCAAAGAGAGGTGTTTTATTGATGAAATATTCAATCGAAAGGATTATGGTTCCTTCTCCTTGGCCCAGGCCAGGGTTGAACCGGGAGTGACTACCGTCCTTCATACCCTGTCGGATACGGACGAAGTGTACTATATTTTATCGGGTAGCGGGGAAATGGAAATTGGTGGCCGGACCATCGGAATGGTAAACGAAAAAGACCTGGTCTTCATTCCGCGGAATACGGCACAAAGGATAAAGAACCTGACTGACAAAGATTTGGTTTTCTTATGCATCTGTGCTCCGAGATATGATCCCTCAAATGATAAGCGTAATGAACCCGGAGACTGAAAGCAAGATATGGATGCCAAAGAAGTCTGCCCGTAACCTGTTGTTGCCATCATCCTTTCAAATTTTCCGGTACAAACCTTTCCAATAATTTGTCATCCGAAAACATCTTGATGAATTATTCCAAATTCGTAAATTCCACCCATGAATATCCTTTCCCGCAACCTGGCGCTTGATGTATTCCGGGGACTGACCGTTTGTTTCATGATCATCGTCAACACCTCCGGCTCCTGGGAGTATACTTATGCACCCTTGCAACACGCCTCGTGGCATGGGTTTACCCCAACCGACCTGGTCTTCCCTTCCTTTTTGTTTGCCGTGGGGAGCGCGCTTTATTTCAGCAGGAGATCCTGGGCTCATGCCACGCCGGCTGCAGTATACGGACGAATCATGAAACGAACCCTGATCATCTTTCTGCTGGGTTTCCTGATGTACTGGTTTCCTTTCATCCGGCGTTCCGAAGGGGGGTTTGAGTTTATTCCCATCAGCGATACACGCATCCTGGGTGTCCTTCAAAGAATTGCCCTGTGTTATGGCATGGCAGCCCTTATGGTTTTCAGCCTGGACTGGAAAAAAATCATCGTCATCAGCCTGGGCCTTTTGCTGGCTTATTGGGGACTGATGGCCTGGGGAGGGGATTATACCATGTTGGGCAACCTGGGCCAAAAAATTGACCTGGCCGTCCTGGGTGAAAAACATATGTATCATGGCGAAGGAGTAGCCTTTGAACCAGAAGGCATCCTGAGTACCCTGCCCTCCCTGGTCAACGTACTCCTTGGATTCCTGGTAACCGTTTACCTGGAAGAGATCGGACGTAAGCCCTCTCAGCTGGTCCGGCTGTTTGCCGCGGGAGTGGTGCTGATCCTGGTTTCCATCGCCTGGCATCAGGCCTTCCCGATCAACAAAAAACTTTGGACCAGTTCTTTTGTATTGCATACGGTCGGTTGGGACATGATCCTGCTGAGCTTATTGATTTATGCTGTGGATAAGATCGGCTGGAAAGGGTGGACCCGTTTTTTCCTGGTGCCCGGACGAAATCCGCTGGCTGTTTACCTTTTCTCCGAATTGCTGGCCATCCTGCTCTGGTTTTTTCAGACGGCGTCGGGAAAAAGTTTTTATTCATCCATCTATGAGTCCGTTTTCAAGCCTGTAGGCAATTATTCCGGGTCTTTTTTATTTGCCCTGACCTTTATGTTGATCTGCTGGTTGTTTGGTTACTTCCTGGATAAAAAAGGAATTTATCTCAAAGCCTGAATCCCGCAGTGGAAAAGGGCCTTTTGCAACATATCCATTTTTGTTTAATGTATTTCAGGACAAGGATGAATTGTTTACAGCGCGATTCCGGGACGTAGTCCATTTTCTTGGAATTAGGTTTGTTTTATCAGCCCTTTTGATTTAAATTGAAGGCAGTAACTGGGTTTCAATTCCGGAAGGATTTGAAGCGGTCCAGCTCGTCATTAAAGGAATCAAAAAAACGTATTGTATTATGAATTTCGAGACAAAAGACTTGCGCAACGTGGTCCTACTTGGCCATGCGCACTCCGGAAAAACGACCTTGATTGAGTGTATGCTGTATGAAGCGCATGGCATTACCCGAAGGGGAAATGTGGAGGAAGGTAATACCGTATCCGACTATAATCCGCTCGAACAGGAAAGGAAAAGCAGTTTGTTCAGTTCGCTCGAACATACGATCTGGAAGGGCTCGAAAATCAATATCATCGATACCCCGGGCTCGGATGATTTTATCGGTGAAGTCATTTCCGCCCTGAAGGTGGCCGACAATGCCCTGATGATTCTCAATGCCGCCCATGGCGTGGAAGTGGGTACCGAACTCATGTGGGAATACGTCGAGAAATTTAATACCCCCGCCCTCTTTGTCATCAACCAGCTGGACCATGAGAAAGCCGATTTTGAGAATACCCTGGAACAGGCGATATCCCGCTTTGGTAAAAAAGTGGTACCTATTCAATATCCTATAAACCAGGGGATCGGGTTCAATTCCATCGTGGATGCCCTTCGTATGGTCCTCTATGAATTTCCTCCCGACGGAGGTAAACCGATAAAAAAAGACATTCCAGAACAGGAAAAAGAAAAGGCCCTGGAATTGCATAATAAACTGGTGGAAGCCGCAGCGGAAAATGATGAAGAACTGATGACCCGGTTTTTTGAACAGGGCACCCTGAGCGAGGAAGACCTGGCCTATGGCCTCCGGATGGCCATCGCGCATCAAAGCATATTTCCCGTTTTTTGCGCCTCGGCCAAAAACAATATGGGCACCGGCAGGATCATGGGTTTTATCCACGATATCTGCCCCTCTCCAGCTGACCGTCCGGCGGCCCCCCTGGAAGGCGGAGGAACCCTGCCCTGCAATAGCGAGGACCAGACCACCATCTTTATCTATAAAACCATTACAGAACCCAAAGTCGGCAATGTATCTTATTTCAAGGTATATGCCGGCAAACTGAAAACGGGCGATGAACTGGTCAATGCGAGCAACCGCAACTCTGAACGTTTTGGGCAGTTGTACATTGCCAACGGCAAAAACCGCGAAGCCGTCGAGATCCTTTATGCCGGGGATATCGGGGTAGTGGTCAAGCTCAAGGACTCACATACCAACAATACCCTGAACGTAAAGGGTCTGGACCGGAAAATCGAACCGATTCATTTCCCGGAGCCCCGAATCCGGGTGGCCGTGGTACCGCCTTCCAAAAACGATGTAGAAAAATTGGCCAAGGCCCTGCACATCATCCAGGAAGAAGATCCGACCGTCATCGTGGAACAGTCCGCAGAACTGAAACAAATGTTGCTCTACGGCCAGGGACAATTGCACCTGGACATGGTCAGGCAGCGGGTGGAAAAGGGGCAGGACATCCACATGGATTTTGTCAAACCCAGGATTCCTTACCGGGAAACCATCACCCGGGTGGCCAATGGGGATTACCGTCATAAAAAACAATCCGGAGGCGCAGGGCAGTTTGCGGAAGTTCATATGCGTATCGAGCCCTATTATGAGGGCATGCCCGATCCCTCCGACCTCACGGTGCGCAACCGGGAGGAAGATATCATGCCCTGGGGCGGAAAGCTGGTATTTTACTGGTGTATCGTCGGCGGGTCCATCGATGCCAAATTTTCCAATGCCATCAAAAAAGGAGTGCTGAATAAAATGTCTGAAGGGCCATTGACCGGCAGCCGTTGCCGGGATATCCGGGTCTGTATCTACGATGGCAAAATGCATCCCGTGGACAGCAACGATATGGCCTTCCAGATCGCGGGAACCATGGCCTTCAAAAATAATTTTCAGAATGCAGGGCCCCAGCTGCTGGAACCCATCTATGATCTCGAAATCCTCTGTTCCGATACCGCGATGGGGGATATCATGGGCGACCTCCAGACCCGGCGTGCCATCATCATGGGCATGGACAGCGATGGACATTATCAGAAAATAAAGGCCCGGGTACCCCTGGCTGAAATCGACAATTATGGCTCCACGCTGAGATCGCTCACCCAGGGCAGGGCTAAGTTTTCTTTAAAATTTGCAGAGTACGGACCGGTTCCGTCTGACCTCCAGCGCAAACTGACCGATGAATACGCCAAAGAATATCAGGAAGAGCACGCCTGAACAGCGGATTACTAAGAAGGTACCCGGGCACCGGGGTCAGAACTTTGTGAAAACTTCAATGGTATTGGAGAAATAGTTGACCACAAACATTTCCCGGCCACGGATAAAAACATCCGACGGCTGGTCAAAATGTTCGGTCAGGCTTTGTTTCAGTTTGCCTTTCTGATCATAGATCAGTACCCGGTTGCCGGTATAATCGGTGACTACGATTTCATCCGCAGTCACGAAAAGACCTGAGGCGGTCTTGATCTGGTCGTTTTCTCCGACCGTCATCAGGAATTTGCCGTTGTCATCGAATACCTGTACCCGGTTGTTCCTGGAATCGCACACATAAATTTTATTGTTTTGAAGCTGGATATCGGTGGGCCCGTTGAATTCATTGTCCCCGATTCCAGGCTTCCCGAAACTCAGGATCTGCCCACCCTTATTATAATAAATCTTGTTTCTAAAATAATCCGTGATGGCCAGGGAATTGCCGGCGCCGGATACTCCGTAGGGGGTATCCAGGTATTCGTTGGTGGGAATGGTGTGTATGCTGTTTTGGTTGACGACCATGGTAGCCACATGGGCGGCGCTTTCAGCCACCAGCAATTCTCCGGGGTTGAGTATGTTGATGTATTTGGGTTTCCGGAGGTTCTTAATGGCTTCGATCAGGCCGCCGTCATAATTAAATTTATGGATTTCCGTTCTTGCCCCGCTGGAGACAAAGAGGTTGGAAGGGTCACCGGATATACTGATCGGGTTGATGTTGGAAACCGGATAGGACCGGGTGTAATGCCAGGATTTTTGATCATTCGAATCCGTCTTGCAGGAAAAGGTGACCAGTAAAATAAAAAAGAAAAAACAGGGGCGTATCATGAGTTGAGGCGACAAATGTAATTATCCCTTTAAGAATTCCGAAACCGGTTAACCTAATCTTAACGCCCGATTTTAATGGTTCCGGCGCTTTTCAAGGGATAAAAAGGAGGCTGCATGCAGGGCCTGGAAGAGTTAAATTCTACCTGATTCCTTACTTCAGGATGGCGGATTAAAACAACAGTCCGGATAAGAGGTAAGTTTTTAATTTTCAAATTCTTACTGGAACCGCCTCTGTACATGGGCGTTACAATTTGGTAATATTAATTAATACAGACTTTAAACGTCATTAACAAGTTATTTGCCAATAGATATTGTGATAGCAAGTACTTTTGTTCAAGAAATCAAATTTAAATTTTACTCCTATGGCAATTTCAAAAAAATATCTGAAATCTAAAAACATCTGCAAGGTGACCTTCAAAGTGGAAGCTGAGAAAGTGCTCAAAGCAAAAAAGGTCGAACTCCTGGGCAGTTTTAATGACTGGAAACCCTCCAAAGACGCAGTGATGAAAAAGCTGAAAGATGGTTCCTTTACCATCACCCTGGACCTGACCTCCCCCCAGGAATATCAATTCAAATATGTCATTGACGGTAAAGTCTGGGAAGTGGAACCACATGCAGACCGGCTTGAATACAATGGATATGGTGCAGATCAAAACAGCGTCATCGTACTATAAGAACATTTAAGGTTTTTTTATTCATATTCATTTGCCCTTCAGGAAAACCTGAGGGGCTTCTTGTTTTATAGGATTT
>CAYOPD010000072.1:7909-12200 GCA_964405735.1 uncultured Saprospiraceae bacterium
TAGGATTTATTGGGTTGTAGGATTTGTAGGGAACGAATAAAAAAAGCCGGTTGAATGAGTCAACCGGCTTTTTATTTATCTGTAAATAATGTCTACTACAGGAAAGGTGCGATCACCAGGGCAATCACCGAAATCAGTTTTAATAAAATATTCAGGGAAGGGCCTGACGTGTCTTTGAATGGATCCCCGACGGTGTCCCCGACGACGGCTGCTTTGTGGGGGTCTGAACCCTTGAAATAAGTTTTACCGCCAATATCCACCCCGCTTTCGAATGTTTTTTTGGCATTGTCCCAGGCTCCGCCTGCATTGGATTGGAAGATGGCCATCAATACACCGGTCACGGTGACTCCGGCCAACAAACCACCCAGCATTTCTTTTCCAAAAGTAAAACCAATGAAGACTGGCGCAATCACCGCAAGCATACCCGGAAGAATCATTTGCCTCACGGCGGCCTTGGTCGATATTTCCACACATTTTCCGTATTCCGCTTTGCCGTGTGCATCTTCAAAGACTTGTTTGTCCGCATCCGTCCAGGAAGACATTTCTGTCCCTTCGTTTTTACGCATGACGGCAAGGGCGGCTTTAAGGGCCGGGATTTCCGAGAACTGTCTTCTCACTTCCTGGATCATATCCATGGCGGCTTTGCCTACTGCGCCCATGGCTAAAGAGGAAAATAAGAAGGGCAACATAGCACCGAGGAACAATCCGGACATCACCAAAGGATGTGCGATATCTATGGAGGTCATTTTGGCGCTGGACATAAAGGCCGCAAATAAGGCAAGAGCGGTCAGAGCCGCGGAGGCGATGGCAAATCCTTTTCCGATGGCTGCGGTCGTATTGCCGACAGCATCAAGGGTATCGGTGCGTTGCCTGACTTCTTTGGGCAATTCGCTCATCTCGGCGATACCCCCGGCGTTGTCTGCTACAGGACCATAGGCATCAACCGCCAATTGAATTCCGGTATTGGACAACATACCCACTGCCGCGATGGCTATCCCGTACAATCCCGCGAAATAATGGGAACCCATGATGGCAATGGTCAGGATGATGATCGGTACGGCGGTGGACTGCATGCCCACCCCGAGCCCGGCAATGATATTGGTCGCACTTCCGGTCAGGCTTTGTTTGACAATAGACTTCACCGGTTTGTAACCGGTACCTGTAAAATATTCAGTCACATAACCTATTGCAACACCGGAAATCAAACCCAAAACAACAGCCCAGAAAATTCCCAGGCTGGTATATGTGATCCCGTTAAATTCCCAACTTTCGGGCATCATCCAGTTTGTGATGACATAGGTCAAAACCAACATGATTAAGCTGGAAAGATTGACCCCCGTATTCAATGCCTTCTGCGGGTTGCCTCCTTCTTTGGTATTGACAAAAAAAGTGCCCAGGATCGAGGTCAATATGCCAACACCGGAGAGCACCAGGGGGAGTAAGACCGCATTCAGGCCATTAAAAGAATTGGTATTTTCAAAACCGGCAATTCCGATAAAGGTGGCGCCCAATACCATCGTTCCGACGATCGACCCTACATAGGATTCAAATAAATCGGCGCCCATGCCTGCCACATCCCCTACATTGTCGCCTACATTATCTGCAATCGTCGCCGGATTCAGCGGATGATCTTCCGGAATGCCGGCTTCTACTTTGCCCACCAGGTCAGCGCCGACATCGGCCGCTTTGGTATAGATTCCACCGCCCACCCTTGCAAATAAAGCGATGGAGGAAGCTCCGAATGAAAAGCCGGTGATTACCGTGATGATTTTGTTGATGTCCCAACCCATATTGCTGTAAATAAGAAACAAACCACCAAGGCCGAGTACTCCAAGACCTACAACGCCCAAGCCCATAACAGAACCGCCGGCAAAGGCCACTTTTAAGGCTCCGGTTAGGCTGGTCCGCGCGGCGGCCGTAGTCCGGACGTTGGACTTGGTAGCCACCTTCATCCCGATATATCCGGCCAGGGCGGAACAGGATGCACCAATCACAAAAGACAAACCCACCAGCCAGGAAGAATTTTCACCCTGGGCGCCTCCAAAGGCCATCAAGGCGCCTACGGCAAGGACAAACCAGATCAGGACCTTGTATTCTGCCCTCAGGAATGCCATCGCGCCTTCAGCGATGCTTTTGGCAATGGCTTGCATTTTGGCGGTACCGGGATCCTGGTTGGCTACCCAATTACTTTTGAGATAGGTATATAAAAGTCCAATGATCCCTAAAACCGGGATCAGGAGCATAAGTGTTTGTGCCATAAACGATTAATTTCTAATGGTTTAAAATGAAGGTGCGAAAATAGAAGGAATTGGCTGGATAACAAAATCGGAATGTTTTATTTCATCCACCGGATTTTCTCCACAACCGGCTTTCTGATAGCCGGCAATTCCGTACCCGGTTTCAGATGGCCCATATAAAACAAACCCAGGCATTTTTCACCTTCAGCCAGTTCCAGGACCGGACCAAGCCGGGTGATAAACCCTGGGGTAGCCCAATAACCGCCCAGGCCCAGGGCGGTGCAGGATAGCCATAGGTTTTGCACCGCGCAGGCTACAGCCGCAATTTCTTCCCATTCCGGCAGGGACTGGGCCGGGTCGCGCAGCATACAAAGGGCGATCGTGCAACCCGAAGCAAGCGGCTTGTCGGCCATATCCCTCATCTTCACCTCCGAATACATTTCAGCCGGAGTTTGCCGGGTATAATCTTCAGCGATAAAATCTGACAAACGTTGTCGTGCCTGGGAGGAATGGAATATCCGGAAACGCCAGGGTTCGGTCCGCTTATGGGTTGGTGCCCAATTTGCATTCTCCAGCATTTTTTCGATCCAGGCGGGATCAATGGGCAGGTCACTAAAAAATTTCGGCGTATAAGCCCTCCGGCTTTGGATCAACCGGGAAATCTCATTGATTTGCATGCTGGTCTGGTGTATGGATATGGATTTAAAATGTGCAAAAGTACTTCCGCAATCTTTGATAATATAGCTCTATTTTTGTTCAATGAATATCAAACAAGGCCTTCATATCCTGATGATGGGATTCTTATCCTCCTCTTTACTGGCCCAGCAGAGCGGGTCCGGAAGCGGGGATGCAAAAGTCATGGACTTTGAAAAATACGATCCGCCTTCCACCCTGGTCGTTCCCGAGCATAAACTGACCTCGGCTAAATTTCCTTTCATCGATGTACACAGTCACCACTGGCGCAATATCGGTAAGGATTATTTCGCCAAACTGAGCAAAGAAATGGATGCCATGAATATGAGCGTGATCGTCAACCTCAGCGGAGGTACCGGTGAAAACCTTAAAAAAATGGTGGATAGCGCGAATGCCTTTATGCCCGGCCGTTTTGTGGTTTTTGCCAATATCAATATCCGCAGCATCGACGATGCCGACTGGGCGGAAAACACAGTGAAGGGGCTTGAAATGGATGTTAAAAATGGAGCAAGAGGACTCAAGATCTATAAAAGCCAGGGCATGGACGACAAAGACAGCCAGGGCAAGCGGATCCGGATCGACGATCCCCGAATCGACCCGGTTTGGGCCAAATGCGGCGAACTCGGGATCCCGGTTTTGATCCACTCCGGGGACCCTGCTTCCTTCTGGAAACCCGCCGATGAAAACAATGAACGCTGGCTGGAACTAAAAACACGCTCCGGCAGGACCCGGGAAAATTTTGAAGCCAGCTGGGAACAAATCATGACGGAACATATGAACATCATCCGGAAACACCCTAAAACCACTTTCATCAGCGCACATATGGGCTGGTATCCAAACGACCTGGATAAGCTGGCGGAACTCATGGACGCCATGCCCAATATGAATGTGGAGATCGGCGCCGTCATTGCGGAACTGGGGAGGCAACCCCGCCATGCCAAAGCTTTTTTCACGAAGTACCAGGATCGCATCCTCTTTGGAAAGGACTCCTATGTGGTCGATGAATTTCCCACTTATTTCAGGGTGCTCGAAACGGCGGATGAATATTTTCCCTACCACAAGAGATACCATGCATTCTGGAGAATGTACGGCATGCAGCTGGATGACGAGGTTCTTCGGAAGGTATATTATAAAAATGCGTTGCGGTTGATTCCCGGACTTCAGGCAAGCCGGTTCCCGCAGTAAGATTTGGATCGGGGATTGCAGGAATAGGTGGCTCATGAAGACAAGATGAGCACAAAGAAATATTTTATATAAAAGTCAGTAATATGACTTCATATCCATAAACTGATTTTAATTGATTCGTAGCCTCAGGGCAATATGCTACTTAAGGATTCTTATAAGCGCCGGAACCTTCGTGA
>CAYOPD010000072.1:12300-15916 GCA_964405735.1 uncultured Saprospiraceae bacterium
AGCCTCAGGGCAATATGCTACTTAAGGATTCTTATAAGCGCCGGAACCTTCGTGACGTAAAGGGATTATTTTCTGCCCACTGCCCACTGCCCACTGCCTAACTTTCCAACTGACTAACTGATTAACTGACTAACTAACTTTCTCTCTACCGCCCACACCTCCATTTCCCCCTTTCCTTTCACCTGCACCCTGCCCAGGGGAGTACAGATAAAATGATCTTTGACCAGTTCATACGTGGCTTGGGTGATTTGGATGATGCCGCCGGAGCCATGGGATTCCATCCGGCTGGCAATGTTTACTGAATCGCCCCAAAGGTCATAACTGAATTTTTTACTGCCAATCACCCCGGCAATCAGCGGGCCGGAGTTGATGCCAAAACGGAATTGCAGTTTTTTGCCCATAAATTCATGCTGCTGGACATAGTCGCGCATATCGACGGCCATCTCGGTGAGAATGAGGGCATGGTCCGGCCGTGAACGGGGGACACCGGAAGCCGCCATATAACAATCCCCGATGGTTTTGATTTTTTCCACACCGTATTTAGCGGCCAGATCGTCGAATTTGTGAAAAACGGCATTTAGCAATTCCACCAGTTGTGATGGAGACAGGGTGGAAGATATTGGGGTGAAATTGACCACATCTGCGAAGAGAATGCTGGCGCTTTCGTAATATTCGGCTACCGTCCGGTGGCCTTCCTTCAATTTCGAAACTATTTCTTTAGGCAGGATATTCAACAGCAACGATTCGGAGCGTGCCTGAAACAGGTTTTTTTTTGCAACAAAATAAGAGACCATCAGAAAAATCAAACCACCTACCGAACCCAGGTTCACGGTAAAAAAGAATTGAATCTGCCAGGGACTCAGGTTGTTCCTGCCATTCATCAATGGCTCCATGAAACCGGAAAGCAGGATGAGGAAAAGATAAGCCACGAACCAGCGCGGCGCCCGGTCCCGGGTATCAAACAACAAAGCGCCCAGAGGGGATATCAGTCCCCACAGGATCACCGCGCTGCCGCTGATAAAACCACCCAGTGCAAGCTGGAGGAAAAAAGGGAGCAGAAGGATGAGCACCAACTGGCTGAACCGGAAAAGTTCAAATCCCAGGTTGCGGCGGAAATACAATACGCTGAAGAATGAAATAACGGAGTAAGAAAGGGGAATGACCCCGGCCCTCAGCTCCCCAAACAGAATATACAGGATGCCCCAGCCGGCACCGGCCAAGATAAAGGCAAAGGAACTGACTACCAGAAGGGTTTTTTGTAATCTCAACTCTTCCTCATCGTCCGGATCGGCGCCAATGCGGGCTAGGAAATTGAAGATATTTTCGAACCGGGAATACATGGAAAAATCATCCGAAGTTAAGCGAAAGCAGGCATCCCTTTCCCATGGCTGTTCCCTGAAGGGCACTTTCAGACTGGTCAATTAACAACTTATTTTATATGCTGCTCCAACCGGCACCGGATAAATGACTACCTTTGCGCGCCTTTTCAAATCAAAATCAATCGATTATGGATATCCGCAACATCGCCATCATAGCCCACGTAGACCACGGTAAAACCACCCTGGTGGACAGAATATTGCAATTGAGCAAAGTATTCAGGGACAACGAAGAGACCGGGGAACTGATCATGGACTCCAATGAACTGGAAAGAGAAAGAGGGATTACCATTTTCAGCAAAAATGCCTCCGTCATGTACAAAGACACCAAAATCAATGTGATCGATACCCCTGGACACTCCGATTTTGGTGGTGAAGTGGAGCGGGTCCTGAAAATGGCGGATGGGGTGTTATTGCTGGTGGATGCTTTTGAAGGGACCATGCCGCAAACCAGGTTTGTACTCCACAAGGCCCTGGAGCTCAATCTCAACCCGATCGTCGTCATCAACAAGGTCGATAAACCCAATTGCAGGCCCGAGGAGGTGCACGATCAGATTTTTGAATTGTTTTTTAATCTCGGCGCTACGGAGAAGCAACTGGATTTCCCGACTTTTTATGGCTCAGGCAAACAAGGGTGGTTCAATGATTCCCTGACTCCGAGCCAGGACATCACCCCGCTGATGGAGGGCATTTTAAAATTTGTGCCGGCCCCGGTTGTGGAAGAAGGAAACCTTCAGATGCAGTTGACTTCCATCGATTATTCTTCCTATCATGGAAGGATCGGAATAGGCAAGGTAAGCAGGGGAAGCATCAAAGAAAATCAGTTGGTCAGCCTGGTCCAGGCCAATGGTATCGTAAAAACGAGGATCAAAGACCTGTTTATTTTTGAAGGCCTTGGTAAAAAGAAAACCAATGAAGTTTTTGCCGGGGATATCTGCGCGGTCGTGGGCCTGGATTCCTTTAATATCGGGGACACCATAGCCGATTATGAAAACCCGGCAGGCCTGCCCACCATTACGGTGGATGAACCGACTATGCACATGACTTTCAGCATCAACAACTCTCCTTTTTATGGACGGGACGGAAAATATGTGACTTCCAGGCATTTAAAAGAAAGACTGGCAAAGGAAACAGAAAAAAACCTGGCCCTCCGGGTCGAGGAATCCGGAAGTGCGGATACGATGCTTGTTTATGGACGGGGCATTTTGCACCTGGGGATACTGATCGAAACCATGCGACGCGAAGGTTATGAACTTTCGGTCGGCCAGCCTAAGGTTATCGTAAAAATGATTGACGGAAAAAAATACGAGCCTTTCGAACTGTTGGTGGTCGATGTGTTGCAGGAATACAGCGGTAAGGTGATCGACCTGGTGACTTCAAAAAAGGGGGAAATGCATGTGATGGAGACGCGGAACGATATCCAGCACCTGGAGTTTGAAATTCCTTCCAGGGGATTGATCGGGTTGAGGTCCCGGATTCTGGTACAGACCGCCGGTGAAGCCATCATGTCCCACCGCTTCACTGAATATAAGCCCTGGAAAGGCCCGATGAGTGGCAGAATTAACGGCGTGTTGATTGCCAAATCCATTGGATCGGCTACCGCTTACTCCATCGATAAATTACAGGACCGCGGCTCGTTTTTTATCGAACCTGGCGATGAAGTCTATACCGGACAGATTATCGGCGAACATACCAAACCAGGTGATCTGGTGGTCAATGCCTGCGAACCTAAAAAATTAAGTAATGTAAGGGCTTCCGGTTCCGACGATGCAGCGCGTATCTTTCCCAAAATCGATATGTCGCTGGAAGAATGTATGGAATATATAGAGTCCGACGAATGCATCGAGGTCACGCCCAAAAACATCCGTCTGAGAAAAGTCTACCTGGGCGAAGAAGAAAGGAAAAAGGCCTCGAAGTCGACGCAGATTGAGATGGCTTAGTGGTAAGTTAGCTAGTTAGCTAGTTAGCTAGTTAGCTAGTTGGTCAGTTGGTCAGTTGGTCAGTTGGTCAGCTCTCATTCATTCCCTTAATTTCGTTCATTCCTTTAATTCATTCTGCAAATCCCTTCAAACGGTACACTGCCATGCCCACCCATTCCCGGAATATGGCCTGCCACTCGTCAAAGCACCCAAGCTGGGGAAAAACATACTGCAGGAGCGGCACTTTTTCCCATTGCTGGTAATCGGCCGGATAGGCCACGAATGAAATGCCCTGTCGACGAAAGCTTGCGGCAGCCCTGG
>CAYOPD010000072.1:16016-21281 GCA_964405735.1 uncultured Saprospiraceae bacterium
AGCAGAAAGTGAATCCAGCATTTGTTTTACATTCTTTGCGTTTTCATAGGTGTTCCTGCTGGTGGTTTCGGTTAGGATTACTGAATCCGGCCAGTTGATTTCCTTTAAAAATGAACGGGAAAGGAGACTCTCGGCATCCTTATCCCTCCGAAGCCCGCCTTCCCCTCCGCTCAGGATCAATTTGTGGACTTTTCCGGAGCCCATCAGTTCCATAGCCTCCGTCAGCCGGTTGATATGATGGTTGAACTGGATCCGGTCCGGCAATTTTTTATTGAAGTCTGCAAATCCTCCTCCCAGCACTACTCCGTATTCAAAGGGATTAGTGATCGTTTCCTGAAGGAGGGGCTTGGGTTCGATCCACCTGTAAACCGTATTGATCAATGCCCGGTTTCCAAAGACCATAAACAGGAACAGCGCAAAAATTCGAATGCGTTTTTTGAAACACGGGGACCTGGCCAGCATTGAAAGCAGAAATAGTGCAATAAGCCAGTTGAACGGATGAAGCAGAAAGGTCAATAATTTGGAGGCCAGGTAATACATCGCGCTCTTTATCTGAGAGCTGCCCTTTCGATCGCGTTGGTATGCCAGGCCGGTGAATGGAGAATCGCCGGGATCACTTCTTCCGGGTGTTCTACTGCCGACCACATGTCCGCGGAATCGTGGTTCATAAAGCGTTCTGCAATGCATTTCTGCAACTGGGCCAGCAAAGGATCATAGAACCCGCCGGTGTTGAGGATGACGATCGGTTTGTTGAATAAACCCAGCCGCTTCAGGGAAATGGCTTCCAGCAATTCTTCCAGGGTGCCGCTGCCGCCCGGAAGGGCAACCAGGGCATCCGCACGGTCCATAAAACTTTTTTTCCTTTCGTGCATGTCCCCCACAATGTGCAATTCGGTGATTCCCCGGTGGGCCCATTCCACCTTTTCCATAAAATCGGGAATAATACCGATGACTTTTCCGCCACGGGCCAGGATCCGGTCAGCGAGCCTTCCCATCAATCCCGTGGAACCACCACCATAGATCAGGGTGATGTTTTGGGATACGAACTCATCACCCAGTTTTTCCGCAGCGTCAAAAAACTGCCCGTCAATCTGATTGCTTGAGGCGCAATAAACGCAAACGGAGGATAAGGTACTCATAAGGTAAAGATAAGGAGTACTCGGTAGTCAGTAATCAGTTAGTCAGTTAGTCAGTTAGTCAGTTAGTCAGTTACTAACTCTAACCTCACCCCTCACGCCTCTAACCTCAAGCCTCTTAAATATCTCCCCTTGCTGAATTTACTCCCGTTGAATACTTCGGTCCGCCGGCGGAGCTTTTGTTCTTCCAGGTCCAATTGGATAAAGTCGGCGCATTTTTGTGAACAACATCCATGGTACTTCACAGCGCAGGATTTGCATTGGATGAAGAGGATATGGCAGGCATCGTTGGCGCAGTTGGTATGATCGTCGTTGGGATTGCCGCACTGATGGCATCGGGCGATCACTTCCTGGCTGATCCGCTCTCCAAGCCTTTCGTCGAATACAAAGTTTTTGCCCATAAACAGGTTCTCAAGGCCTTTGCTGGCTGCATCGTGGCTGTATTTGATGATGCCCCCGTCCAGCTGGTACACATCTTTAAAACCGTGGTGCTTCAGGTAGGCGCTGGCTTTTTCACAACGGATGCCGCCGGTGCAATACATGATTACCGGCTTGTCTTTTTTATCCTCCAAAAGGTCTTTCACGAGGGGGAGGGATTCCCTGAAAGTGACCACCTGAGGCAGGATGGCATTTCGGAAATGGCCCACCTCACTTTCATAATGGTTGCGCATGTCCACGATCACGCTTTCCGGTTGAAGAGCCAGCCGGTTGAAAGCTTCGGCATCCAGATGCTCTCCGCTGCGTGTGACATCAAAAGCAGGATCCTCGATGCCGTCCGCCACGATTTTCGATTTCACTTTGATGATCAGCGCAAAGAAGGACCTGGTCTGGTGTTCCACCGCGAAGTTTAGCCGGATGTCCCGCAGGGCTTCCATGTTTTGAAATTGGGTTTTAAAACGATCCAGTTCTTTATCAGGCACACTGATTTGCCCGTTTATCCCCTCTTTGGCAACGTAAATCCTTCCTTTTACATTCAGTTCATCTAAAATTTCATAAAGATCGTTTCTGAATCTTTCCGGGTGATCAAGAAGGACATAGCGGTAAAAAGAAAGCACGGTCCGCGGTTCCTGTACCGTGGCAAATTTTTCTTTTAGTTCTTTACGGTTCTGACGGTTGTGCAATAGCTTGGCCATAGCGGATGCAAAGATAGGGAGTTAGTTGGTCAGTTAGTCAGTCAGTCAGTTAGTTAGTCAGTTGGCTTGTTCGCAAGTTGGTCAGAGTGCATTTTTAATCCTTTGCCTTTCAACTTTAACAAAGGAAAAACAAAAGGGCTTCGTGTACGCGAAGCCCTTTGGGGTATATTCAGCCTTCCCGCCTGAAGCTGACAGGCATTGGAAGGAAGTTAATATTAAGCCTTAGGTCAAGGTCCGTTTAGTATCCCTGATTCTGGGTCAACGTTGGCTGGCCATCCTTCTGGCTGTTGAGGATTTCCTGAGCGGGAATCGGAAAATACTCATGTTTGCCTTTGGTAAACTTTGCCCCTCTTAGATAACTCCGTTTGGTTTGTTCCACTTCGAGATAAGCGTTGATCACCTGGTCGGCTATGCCCCAGCGCACCAGGTCAAAAAATCGGTGGCCTTCCATCGCAAATTCAAGTCTTTGTTCAAAGCGGACAGCTTTGATGGCTGCGGCCTTGTCCGTCCAGGGACTGGTATAAAGGCCGATCGCATAATTGCCTGCGGGATTGCCGTTGGCGAGTTTGACAAAGCCATCCGGATTGGCCGCTCTTGTCCGGATCTGGTTGACCAGTTCACGGGCTTTTTCCAATGAGCCGATCTCAGCTTCGCACTCGGCAAGCCAAAGGATGACATGGGACAAGCGGATCATCCGGTAATTGTTGGCATTCTGCCGCGGGTTGTTGCTCCAGGTCAACGAACCGTTTTCTGCTTTATATGGGGCGTTCTTTTTTGGGGAGAAAGGCCCTGCATAAGCACGGTCACGGATGTATTGGGGATTGTGGATGCCCCAGTCCAGGTAGGGAACTCCATCCCGTCCAACGGTGTGATCCAGCCTCGGGTCCAGGTTGCCTGCAAAGGTCTGGCTGTTATCGCCCGGTACGTCTGAGGCGTTGTAAGTATCCGGCATGGGAAGTCCGTTTGCATCCGTCTTGAAGGCATTTACCAGGTTCTGCGCGGGTTGGAAAAATCCACAGCAGGTGGTGAGGGCACCCCCGCCATAGGGATAGTTGAGCGTTGCGCCCCGGTTGCCGTTGTTGCTGATGGCAGCCCCGTCATTCACGGAATGCTGGATTTCAAAAATGGATTCGCTGTTGTTATTGGTGGTCGCCCTGAAGTTGTCATGGTATTTGGCGGATAGCGTATAACCTCCCGTGGTGATGATGGCTTCCAGGATGGGTTTGGCATCAGCAAATTTACCCTGAAACATATAAGCCTTGGCCAGCATGGCTCCCGCTGCCCATTTGGTGGCACGGCCTGGGGCACCCGGCCAGCGGTGCGGCAGATTGGCATAGGCAAATTTCAGATCATCCTCGATCTTCGGCCAGATCTCAGTGGTATTGGGTAACTTGGTGGAATTGGCGTCGGCAGCATTGTATGTGGCATCATCTATGTAGGGTACATTCTTGAATACCTTGCGTGCTTCAAAATGATAATGCCCTCTTAAAAAGCGGGCCTGGGCAATAACGAGGGTTTTATCAGCGTCTGTCATGTCCGAAGCTTTGGCTACCAGCTGGATCACATCGTTGGATCGGGCAATGCCGTCGTAGACAGCCCTCCATTTGCCTCTGAAATGAGTCAGGTCGGAAGTATGGGTAAAGGCTTCGATCAGCGAAATTTCAGGTTGGTCGCCCGCATTGCTTCCCTTATACGCGTCGTCGGAGGGCACAGATCCATAAACCCAGTTGTCGGCTGATCCTGTCCAGTCCGGGAAAGCGGAACCGACATTGGTTTGAACACCGTCCAGAAGGGAATAGGCGCCCGTGAGCACCAGGTTTACCCCAATGGCATTGGTCAGGTTCGATTCGCTCAATACGCCCAGCGGGGCTAAATCGAGGAAGTCGTCGCTGCAGGAAAAGGTGGTGAACACCACTATGATTAAAGTTGATAATGACTTTTTCATTTTCGTTGTGTTGTTTGGGGGTTAGAAAGAAATGTTCAATCCAAAATTGGTCGATTTAAAAGCGGGATAAACCCCTTCATCCACGCCGATCTGGCGGTCAGATCCCGAGGCATAATTTCTCAGGTTCACTTCCGGGTCAAGGCCTTCATATTTGGTGATGGTCAGCCAGTTGGTTCCCTGTACATAAATCGTTGCACCGGCGATCCCAACTTTTGAAAGTAAATTGGCCGGTAAACGGTAGGACAACTGCACATTCTTCAACCTGAAGTAGGAACCATCCTCCAGGTAATAGGTGGAAGGATTGGAACTGATGACGTCATTGGATCTTGGGATGGGTAATAGGGCGTCGGTCTTACCCGGCCTCCAGGATTGCTCATACATCCTTTGCGTGCGGTTTCCGCCGAAGGTGGGGAAATCCGTCCAGTATCGGGTATAGTTAAACAATTGGTTGCCCTGCACGCCCTGGCCGAATACATCCAACTGAAAGTTTTTATATCCAAGGCTGACATTGATGCCATAGGCAAAGTCCGGATGAGGGCTACCTATGATGGTCCGGTCGGCTGCATTGATGATGCGGTCCCCGTTGATATCCGCGTATTTGAAAGCGCCTGCCTTATTCATGGCCCCCCCACCGAACTGGGTGGCGTATTCCGAAGCCTCTTTATCGTTCTGGAAAATACCCAGGATCTGGTATCCGAAAAAGGAAGCCATGGGATGGCCCTGTTGGGTCACGGATACGGTACCGGTTGGCAAACGGAGGTTTCCGAAACCAAAGTATTGTGTTTTCGGATCACCGGTCGTTTTTAATACGGTGTTTTTATAGGTGGAGATATTGCCTCCGAAGGAATATTCAAAAGCGCCGACTTTATTCCGGTAATTGAGGGCCAGTTCCACTCCTTTGTTTTCCATCTCCCCAATGTTCTGGAAGGGGTTAATGGCTACACCCTGGGTAAACTGCACCTCCACCGGAAATAACATGTCCGTCGTAGTACGTTTAAACCAGTCCAGGTTCACTTCCAGTTTATTGCCGAAAAAGGCGGCATCGATGCCG
>CAYOPD010000073.1:0-5955 GCA_964405735.1 uncultured Saprospiraceae bacterium
TACCTCGAAAGACCGGTTGTTTGCCACCGGCCGGAGCGCGGGGGGCTTGCTCATGGGGGTGGTCACGAATATGCGGCCCGACCTGTTCAGGGGCATCATCACCGGGGTGCCTTTTGTGGATGTGCTCACAACCATGTCGGATCCTTCGATTCCGCTGACTACCGGAGAGTATACGGAATGGGGTAATCCAGCCATAAAAGACGAATACGAATACATGAAACAGTATTCTCCTTACGACAATCTTAAGGAAGGGAATTATCCCAATATTTATGTGAGTACTTCCCTGAACGACTCACAGGTTCAGTATTTCGAGCCGGCGAAATACGTGGCCAAATTGCGCAAATTGAAGAAGGACAACAATGCCCTGCTCCTGGTCACCAATATGACCGGATCGCACGGAGGCTCATCGGGCCGCTTTGAAAGGCTTCATGAAAGGTCTAATGAATATGCGTTTATGCTGGGCCTGATGGGGATCACCGACGCCAAAATCAGGAATTGAAGCCGGCCTGGAGGCCCGGCGATCAGGCTTTGGGTTTTGTCTTCGTGGTACTTACCTGATTTTCCGTTTTGGTCGTTTCACCCGCAGGAACGACTTTCCTTTGAGGCATGGATACGAATAACAGGGCGGCCAGAATGGCGGCGTGCACGATGATGGTGATCATCCAGGCAGTGGCCCGGTCGTTGAATTCATTTTTTTCGGATAGTTTCATACCGGTATTTATGTAAAAAACGTGCCAAACACCTATAAATCGTATTAATGCCAGGTTAAAAGCTTTTAACCCGGATTAACAAATTATTTATCCTTTAAGGACTCCCGGGTTCCAAACCTTCCCTGTTTACATATAATTTTGTTATCGGCCGCAACAGGTTTGCCTGCGGCATTTGATGAAATGAAAAAATACCAAATACTCCATATTTCGGCCTGCGCTTTGCTGGCCATATCCTGCGGTACCCTGAAAAATCAGACCGGTCAACCGGCATCCGGCCTTGAACGATTAAAGGCGGGTAATGCGCGCTTTTATTCCCATCACATGAAACATCCCGACCAGGGTCTTAAGCGAATTGAAGCGACCTCGTCGAAACAACAGCCTTTTGCTGTCGTGGTCACCTGCTCCGATTCCCGGGTTGCCCCGGAAATCCTGTTTGACGAAGGGATCGGGGACCTTTTTGTGATCCGCAATGCCGGCAATATTGTGGAGGAAGAGGACGTGCTGGCCAGTATTGAATACGCAGTGGTTCACCTTGGTGTGCGAACCATCCTGATCATGGGACATGAGGAATGCGGAGCCATACAAGCCATGGTCGGAGGCCATGCCCAGGGCGGCCACGATGAGCCAGAGCACATTGAGGCGATCCTGGAAAAAATAAAAAAAGAAAAGGAGGAACAGGAAGTACTTAATAGCCCGGCCCGCGGCCGGGAATTGGTCCACCAATGTGTCGTTGCCAACGTCATCCATGGCATGGAGGCCACCGGGGAAACCCTTCGATCGCAGGGCCTTGCTCCGAAAGAAGACATTTCCGTCCTGGGCGCGGTGTACGATATTCATACCGGACAGGTCCGTTTTCTGGCTGCCGGCCCGGGAGGTTTTTAATCCAGGTTTCCCCCCGGAAGGAGATGGGATTAAAACAGTCGGTTTTGTTATTTTCAAATAATTTATATATGTGGAATAAATATTTTTCCACCGGGAAGCAAATCCGGAAAATCCGTATAAATTTGTGTCGGTGAAAATGAGTGCTTATTTCGGTTTTTATTTTAGCTACTATTATTCCAATGGTAGGATGACCGAAGTTTGATTCAAATTCAAAAAGAAAAATAAACTGAAGGGAGTCCTTGAAAATTCGAGGCTCCCTTCGGTGTTTTAAGAAACTTGTTGTGACAAAATCGCATTCGACCGAAACAAAAAAAGGAATCCTGAAAGTGGCCATCCAGGGCTACCAGGGAGCCTTCCACGACATCGCTGTCCAGCGTTATTTTAAAGACCATCCCCTGGAAGTCGTGGAGACGGAAACTTTTGAAGAAATCGTTCAACAGGTGGAAAAAAAGCAGGTGGACTTCGGAGCCATGGCAATCGAAAACACCATTTATGGCATGCTCATGCCCAACTACAACCTGCTCAACAAAGCCAAGGTGACCATACACGGAGAAGTTTACCTCAGAATTCAACAAAACCTGATCGCCTGGCCGGGCCAGATTCCGGAAGACCTCAAAGAAGTGCATTCCCACCCCATTGCCATAGAACAATGCAGGGAATATTTTAAGGCCTGGCCCCATATCAAATTGATTGAAAGCGTGGATACCGCCTGGAGTGTAAAAGAACTGAAGGAAAAAAAACTGAAAAACCGGGGAGCCATTGGCAGCACCCTGGCAGCCCATCTGTATGGCCTTGATATACTGGTGCCTTCTATTGAAACCAATAAGAAGAACTTTACCCGTTTCCTCATTATTGAACGAAAAGGCAGTTCGGAACCCCTCCCTCATTCCAATAAGGCCTCGGTGATTTTTTCCCTTACCCATGAAGTGGGAAGCCTGCACCAGGTCCTTTCAAAATTGTCTTCCCAGGAAGCCAATCTTACTAAAATCCAGTCGATTCCCATTCTTGGCAAGCCGTTTGAGTATGCATTCTGGGTTGACCTGACTGCTGACAACATGCAAAAATTGCTAAAAGCCATTGATTCCATTGAACCCATGATCCATGATCTGAAAGTGCTGGGCATTTACCCAAAAGGAGTGCATTATGACCATTGAACCTGCTCACCGCATCCATTCCGTGGAGGAATATTATTTTTCTTCCAAACTCAGGGAAATCGCCGGCATGCGCGCCAGGGGTGCGGATGTCCTCAATCTCGGAATTGGTTCACCTGACCTGCCCCCCCACCCTTCCGTGATTGCCACCTTGCACGAATGGGCACTCAAAGACGATGCCCACGGTTATCAGAGCTACCAGGGAAGGCCGGAACTGAGGAAAGCAATGGCAAACTGGTACCGGCTGTATTTCGGGGTAAACCTGGATCCCGAAAAAGAGATCCTGCCCCTCCTGGGATCGAAGGAGGGCATTATGCATATTTCCATGGCTTTTATCAATCCCGGGGACCGGGTATTGGTGCCTGATCCGGGTTATCCCACCTATAGTGCTGCGACCAAACTGGCCGGAGGGAAAACGGAGACTTATGACCTTCTGTCTCAAAACGCCTGGAAGCCCGATATGCAAGCCCTTGAAAAAATCGCACCCGGTGAAATCAAACTGATGTGGCTCAACTATCCTCACATGCCGACCGGCCAGCCTGCGGATCTTAAAACCATGCAAGCCCTGCTGGAATGGGCCCGTTCCCGAAACATCCTTCTGGTCAATGACAATCCCTACAGTTTTATACTCAACCGTCAATACATTTCGCTCCTGTCCCTGGATGGGGCCAGGGAGCAGGCCATTGAACTGAACAGCATGAGCAAAGCTCAGAACATGGCGGGCTGGCGCGTGGGCATGGCCATTTCCAATCCCGGATTTATCAATCACATCATCCGCTTTAAAAGCAATATGGACAGCGGCATGTTTCTACCGGTTCAGATGGCCGCCGTGAAAGCGCTTGAACTGGGCCAGGATTGGTACGATCATCTCAACGAGATCTATACCGGCAGAAAGGACCTTGCAGCATCCATACTGGGGGCAGCCGGATGTGCCATGCAGTCAGGCCAGCAGGGCTTGTTCCTCTGGGGCAGGATCCCGGAGGGTTATGAAAACAGTTATGACCTGAGCGATCACATTCTCAAGGAAGCGCATGTCTTCATTACTCCTGGTGGCATCTTCGGAAACAACGGTAAAAAATACCTGCGGATTTCACTTTGCAGTAAACCCGAAGTTTTGCAACAAGGCCTCGAACGTATTTTGAAACTTAAACTGACGGCAGCATGAGCAGGCTTTGTCTCATTGGTGTAGGCCATATCGGTGGATCGCTTGCGCTCGCAGGCAAAAAAGCCGGTTTGTTTTCAAAAGTGACCGGGGTGGATGTCAATTCTGACAACCTCGAAAAAGCACTTGCCCTGGGCCTGATCGATGAAGCCCTTCCTCTTTCTGAAGCCATAAAAAATTCTGACTTGGTAGTCATAGCCGTGCCTGTCAGCGTCATGATCACGCTGATCCCCCAGGTGCTTGACCTGGTCGGCGGCCAGCTGGTCACCGAGGTGGGTTCTACAAAAACCGCTATCCTGAAGGGTATAGCCCATCATCCCAAAAGGAAACAATTTGTTGCCAGCCATCCCATGGCCGGTACTGAGTTTTCAGGACCCGAATCCGCACAGGCCAATTTGTTTGTCGGAAAGACCTGTGTTCTGGTGGACACCGGGTACAGTGACCCGGAGAAAGTAAAACAACTTGAAGACCTTTATTCCAAAATCAATATGAGGCTGGTCTACCTGGACAGTGAATCCCATGACCTGCACGCAGCCTATGTATCCCATATCTCACACATCAGCTCCTTCGCCCTGGCGCTCACCGTGCTCGCCAAGGAGAAGGATGAAAACCAGATATTTGAACTGGCCAGCGGTGGTTTCAGTTCCACCGTGAGGCTGGCAAAAAGTTCACCCGATATGTGGATCCCCATTTTCGAACAAAACCGGGATAATGTGCTGGATGTCCTGGACGAGCACATCAGTACCTTATCGCGTTTCAGAAGCCTGCTGATCAAAAGAGACTTCAGGACTTTCCGGCACCTGATCGAAGAAGCAAACCAGATTAAAAAAATACTCAAAACCTGATATTCATTTTAAAAACTAAAAGTCAAGAAAATCATATGGAAACAGCAAGTCTATCCACCAGGGCATTCATGGAAAAAGGATTTACAAAACCTTACCTGATCGCCGGCCCCTGCAGCGCAGAAACGGAAGAACAGGTCATGGCCACCGCTGCCCAGATCGCGGCTGAAGGCATCAAACCGGATTTGTTCCGGGCGGGCATCTGGAAACCCCGTACCCGTCCAGGCAGTTTTGAGGGAATTGGCCGTCCCGGATTGAGCTGGCTCAAAAAAGTAAAAGAAGAATACGGCTGGAAGACTACAACCGAGGTGGCCAATACACAGCATGTGTTTGATGCACTGAAAGCGGGGGTCGATGTATTGTGGATCGGAGCAAGAACTACGGTCAATCCGTTCTCCGTGCAGGAAATTGCAGATGCCCTGGTCGGAGTAGATATCCCGGTATTGGTAAAAAACCCAATCAATCCGGACCTGAGCCTTTGGATCGGTTCCCTGGAGCGGCTGAAAAAAGCGGGCATCACTCGCCTGGGGGTCATTCACCGGGGATTCAGCGCTTTTGGTAAATCCATTTACCGCAATACTCCCCGGTGGGAATTGCCGATCGAATTGATGAGGCAATACCCGGATCTGTTCATCATCTGCGACGCCAGTCATATTTGCGGCAACCGGCCCGGGCTGTGGGAAGTTTCGCAACGTGCCATGGACCTGAACTACGACGGCATTATGATTGAAACACACTGCAATCCCGATGCCGCATGGAGTGATGCCGCCCAGCAAGTCACCGGCAGCGGTTTGAAAAACATCCTCGACCGCCTCGTGGTCCGGCAAGAAAAGTCAGCCGATCCCAAGTTTATTGACAATATAGAAGACATCCGCCATCAGATCGACGTCATTGACAATGAATTGCTCAACATCCTGGGTGAAAGGATGAAACTGGCCGACAAAATTGGCATGTTTAAAAAAATGAATAATATCAGTATCCTTCAGTCCAGCCGATGGAATGAGATCATTCAGAAAAGCCAGGAAAAAGGAAAAGCCCTGGGCTTAAGTGAGGATTTTATTACCAAGGTGCTTACTGCCATTCATGAAGAATCCATAGAACATCAGGAGAAGATTATGATTGAATCCTAGGAATAGGATTTTTAGGATTAATAGGATTAATAGGATTAATAGGATTAAAGGATTTTAGGATTAAAGGATTTTAGGATT
>CAYOPD010000073.1:6055-11300 GCA_964405735.1 uncultured Saprospiraceae bacterium
AGGATTTTAGGGTTATGGGGTTATAGGATTTTAGAAGTGCCGGGATTGTTGGATTTGATTTAGTTGGGGAGGCTGCATAATGTGCCCAGGTATCTCAAGTGCCTAAGTCAATAGGCCTTACGCCAGTCTGTTCATAACCACCTGAAATGAACTTTGACATTCGTACTTTGCCGAACTTACCCATCCTACCCATCTTACCCATCTTACCCATCCTATTAATCCTACAAATCCCATTAATCCTAAAAATCCTACCAATCCTACCAATCCTATCAATCCTACTAATCCTACCAATCCTATCTATTCCAATAATTCCTATTTTTACCGATCAATCGATTGCATCATGACTCTACCCTTTTTCCAGGATTACGCCAGGTATACGATTTGGGCCAATGAAGAAGTATGCGCCTGGCTTGAACAAATCACCGATGAACAATGGACCCGACCGTTGGTATCCAGTTTTGGCACCCTGGAAGCAACGGTTTTACATATTGCCGGTGCAGAAAAGATATGGCACGACCGCCTGGCCGGCATAAAATCCGCCTCCTGGTTACCGGCCTATTTCAAAGGATCGAGGCAGGAAGCCATTGATACCTGGAGAGCCCATTCAAAAGGACTGCTCGAATTGATCAGCCAGCTTGAACCTTCAGTGCTTACCTCCAACCTGGCTTTTAAACGGCTTAGCGGAGAGCCGGATGAAATGCCTTATTATCAGATCCTGACTCATGTATTCAATCATTCAACTTATCATCGTGGGCAAATCATCCTTTTGTTGCGACAATTGGGTTTCGACGGGGTTAACAGTACCGATATCACCGCCTTTCTCCGGAAAAAAAAGAAGCTGGAAGTGCCTCGCTCGTAACTCCCAGCCCATTATATTTTACTCCCAGGCTCAAGACCCGCCTTTCAAGGCTCACTGCTCAAAGTCTCCTCACTTTACCGGATCCGGATACCTTTGAATTGATCCTGGGATTTCCATAATAATACACATCGCCACTACCGGAAATATGAGCTTCCAGGTAATCTTCAACATTGACACTGATCATACCAGAGCCGCTGACATGGGTGTCTGCCTCTTTCACCGGAACATGACGTAAATCGATATATCCGGAACCACTGGTGTGCAGTTTGTTTTCATCTGCTTTGCCGTCCTTGATCTCGACATGGCCAGAACCGCTGACCAGGGCTTCGATTTCCTGCGCAATTTCGGCATAGTCCATGTCGATGCTTCCGGAACCACTCACCACCAGCTCGAGGTTGGCATGTTTTACCGCACCCATTACGCGGATGTCTGAAGAGCCGCTGTTGAAGATGAATTTCAGGTCGGGGCCGGACAGGTTGACCGTCACGTCTTCGCAATCGCGGATGCGGACATTGTTATCCCATTTGATGACCAGGGCCCTGTTTTCGACCTTTGTTTCCATTTCGTCAAGGATATTTCGGGGTGCCTGCACCTCCACTTTATACTGCGGGGCAACCTGAAAATTGACTTGGCCGCAGATACTGATCTTGATCCCGTCAAAATTGGTCTTGTTGCGGAATTCAGTCACTACAGGGCCTTCCGCCTCAATGATTTCACAGGAAGGCAATAAAGCTAAACCGGACATTAAGGCAATGAGGTAAAAGAAGAGATTTTTCATGGTTTAAGTTTGAACTGTTTCAATTTTGAATTTATTTCAAAGATTATAGAGACAAATTTGCCGGGGTAGTTGCACGGAAGGGAAATTAAAATGTTCAATGGATCCGGAAAGACGACCAATGCGATGGGACAATCGACTACCGGGGCCGGCCCTTAACCAGCTTCATTTTAAATTTTTTGGACCGCCCTGCTGCCCGCTTCTTTTATATTTGCGCCCGTGGAAAACCTGGATCGCTTGCTGGCCATTTACCGGCAAGACGCCCGCATAAGGGAGATAGGCACTCTCTTATCGTCAGAAACAGGGCGGTTATACCTCTCGGGCATGACCGGCTCAATGGAATCTTTTTGCCTGGCCTCAGCCATCCTCAACCACCCGGGAACCCACCTGGTCATCGCCAGGTCCAAAGAAGAAGCTGCTTACCTGCTCAATGACCTTCAGGGCCTTGCAGGCAGGCAGCTCTTGATTTATTTCTTGCCGGATTCTTTCCGGTTACCCGGCAAATTTGAAGAGATAAAACAAAGCCAGGTCGTCGAGCGGACTGAATGCATCAACCAGCTTCTCAGCCCTGGAAATGCCTCTTCCTGTATCGTCACCTACCCGGAGGCCCTGTTTGAGAAAGTGGTGGCCCCGGCCGCATTGGAAAAAAGCCGGATCCTGGTCGAGAAGGGACATGAACTCGATCTGGATTTTGCCCTTGACCTGCTCACGGAATATGGATTCAGGAGGGTTGATTTTGTGACCCAGCCGGGAGAATTTTCCATACGGGGCGGAATTGTGGACATTTTCTCCTTTGCCAATGATTATCCATACCGGGTAGAACTGGCTGATACTGAGGTAGAAACAATACGGATTTTTGACCCGGAAACACAATTATCCGTCCGTAACCTGGTCAAAATCAGCATTCTTCCGAATATCCACACTGAATTCAGTTCGGTGGAAAAAGTATCCCTGATGGAAATCCTGCCCAAGGGTTCTGCCATCTGGATAGACGACCTGCAGTTCACCCTTGACCGCCTCCAGGATTGTTTTGATAAAAGCCAGTTGGTAAGGGTATTTGAAAAGGAAGATGAACAACAACCGGCCTTCGCCAAAATTTTTAGGGAAAAAGCCATTGTTTATCCCAGGGAAATCATGGAAAAACTACTGGTCCATCCCCTGGTTTTCTACCGTGAAAAACCTTCCAATGAATTGCCCGGATTGAAAAATGTCCGGTTTTCATCAAGGCCCCAACCGAGTTTTAACCGGAATTTTGAGTTGTTGATCCAGGACCTGAAGCAAGAAAAGGAGGCCGGTTTCGAATCTTTTATTTTTTCAGATAATCCAAGGCAGTTGGACCGCCTTGAGGCCATCCTGCATGACCTTAAGGCAGGAGTAGGCCTGCACCCGGTACCTGCAGCGATCCATAAAGGGTTTATCGATACGGATCTGAAAATCCTTTGCTATACGGATCACCAGATTTTCGAACGATTCCACCGGTACAGGCTGAAAGAAGGTTATCAGAAAGACACTGCACTGACCATGCGGCTGCTCCGCGATCTTCAACCCGGAGACTATGTCACCCATATCGATCACGGGATCGGGCGGTTTTCGGGATTGGAAAAAATTGAAATTAACGGCAAAACGCAGGAGGTTGTGCGGCTTGTGTTTAAAAACAACGACTTGCTTTACGTGAGCATCCATTCCCTGCACAAAATCAGCAAGTACCTGGGTAAGGAGGGGGTCGAACCGGTGCTGAACAAAATAGGCAGCGATACCTGGTCCAATCTAAAGCGCAAAGCCAAGCGTCAGGTCAAAGACATTGCCCAGGAACTCATCAAACTCTATGCTCAGCGCAGGGCCAGCAAAGGGCATGCCTTCGCTCCTGACAACTACATGCAACACGAACTGGAAGCCTCTTTCATCTATGAGGATACTCCCGACCAGCTCAAGGCCACCCAGGAAGTAAAACAAGACATGGAAAAAGAATACCCGATGGACCGCATGGTTTGCGGTGATGTGGGATTCGGAAAGACAGAAGTCGCCATCCGGGCTGCTTTCAAAGCCATCCTCGACGGCAAACAGGTGGCGGTATTGGTCCCGACCACCATACTGGCCCTCCAGCACCACAAAACTTTCAGTGAACGGCTGAAAGAGTTTAATGTCACCGTGGATTACATCAACAGGTTCAGGAGTACAAAGGAAAAAAATGAGATTATTGAAAAAACCAAGGAGGGAAAAACAGAAGTCCTTATCGGCACCCACTCACTCCTCAGCAACGAGATCCAGTTTAAAAACCTGGGCCTGCTGATCATTGATGAGGAGCAAAAATTTGGAGTAGCGGCCAAAGAGAAATTGCGTAAAAGAAAAGTAAATGTTGACACCCTGACCTTAACGGCCACACCAATCCCGAGAACCCTGCAGTTTTCCCTTCTTTCAGCCCGGGATATGTCGATCATGCGCACACCTCCGTCCAACCGCCAACCTGTACATACAGAACGCATGACTTTTAATGAAGAAGCCATACGAGATGCCATCTATTATGAAATAAACCGGGGCGGTCAGGTGTTTTTTGTTCACAACCGGGTAGCTTCCCTGCCTGAACTCACCGAAATGCTCAGGGAACAATGCCCCGGAGTGGAAATCGCCATGGCTCACGGGCAGTTGGAACCCAAAAACCTGGAGCGCGCTTTGCTGGATTTTATTGACCGCAAAACGGATGTGCTGGTGAGCACCAATATCATCGAAATGGGCCTGGACATTCCCAATGCCAATACTATGTTTATTCACAATGCACATCAGTTTGGGCTCAGCGATATCCATCAATTGCGGGGGCGGGTCGGCCGGTCAAACAAAAAAGCATATTGTTACCTGATCGCCCCACCCTTGTCCACTTTAACTTCAGAAGCCAGGCAAAGGTTAAAAACCATCGAGGAATTGACGGACCTCGGTTCCGGTTTCTATGTATCGATGCGCGACCTGGATATCCGGGGAGCCGGCAATATGCTCGGGGCCGAACAAAGCGGATTCATTTCAGATATCGGCTTCGATACCTACCAGAAAATCCTGGACGAAGCCATTCAGGAGCTGAAGGAAGACGATTTCAGGGAGGTTTTCCGGGAAGAACTTGCCAATAAAAAAGAATTTGTCCGGGATTGTAATATTGATATGGATGCAGAACTTTTAATTCCCGATTCCTATATCCAGAATACACCGGAAAGACTTAGCTTATATACGGAACTGGACGCCATCACCGACGAAGCCGGCATAGAAAAGTTCATGGTGAAACTGAAAGACCGCTTTGGACCTGTGCCTGGACAGATGATTGATTTATTTGAAGGCCTCCGGATCCGGTGGACCGGAAAAAGACTGGGCATGGAACGCATTATTTTTAAAAACAACCGGCTCCGTTGTTATTTCCTTGGAAACGCCAAATCCAGTTTTTACGAAACGCCTTTTTTCCAGGAATTGCTCAAACTCATATCCACCGCGGAATACAAAAAAGACTGGCATCTCAAACAGACCACCGATAGCCTGATCCTGGGCAGGGACGGGGTAAAAAATGTACGCATGGTCAAAAAATTGCTGGAGGAATTATTGGCCAGGGTAGAGAGCCGGCTGGTATTTGTAAA
>CAYOPD010000073.1:11400-20400 GCA_964405735.1 uncultured Saprospiraceae bacterium
GGGGTGGTAAAAGACCTTGAGGAGATTTTATATCCATGACAATAATTAGGTGCGCAGAGGAAGGAACCACCCCGCATTGCCTTTTCCGTTGAAGGGGCAAAGGAGCCCCGGGAAAGCTGGTCATATTCAAATCTCCAGTTGTCACACCATTCCCAGACGTTGCCTGAAAGATCATAAAACCCCAATGGACTGGGCTGGAAACTTCCTACCGGTGCCGTGGACTCAAAGCCGTCCAGATTTTTAAAAACAGAAGGGAAATCTCCCTGCCATACATTGCCCCTGATATTCCCACCGGAGTCCCAATCTCCACCCCAGGGATAGAGGAACTGGTCGTTGCGTCCATTGCGGGCGGCATGTTCCCATTCCAACTCGTGAGGAAGTCGTTTCCCCTGCCAGGCGCAATAAGCCCGGGCATCATACCAGGACAACTGGGTCACCGGATCCGATTTGCCGGCTTCCGGTTTGCTTTTACCCCTTGGATGCCTCCAGTCGGCACCGTCCACAAGTCCCCAGGTGCGGTCATCCATATTGAATACACCTGCATTGCCAAATTTTTCAGCATCCGTTTTATATCCGGTTGCTTCAACAAACCGCTCAAAGTCAGCTACCGTCGCCTCCGTACGGTCCATAAAGTATGCTTTTACATAAACCCTAAGGATGGTATTTGTATTTGGATCCGTGATGTCCAGGGGACCGGAGGGGACGAAGATCATGCCCTTGACCGGGTCTGGCAGGTGGTTGTTTTCAGAGACCGGGTTAAGCGATACGGTGGCTGGCAGGGTAAATATGCCACTGGCCGGCCGTATACCGGATGATTCGTTTTTTTTACAAGCCGCCAGGGCGGTTAAAATCAGCATCCCATAAAAAAATCGACCCGCAAGGCTTCGCATCCCACAAAATTAAGCCAAGCACCGCATCTTTAAGAAACTATCAACCATTGGTTAATTGTTATAATAGAGAATGAAATATAAAAACAATATCATCCGGATCCTGAAAAAAGGGGGATATTCTTTAATTTATTCGGCTTTATTGCTTTATTATGCCTTTCGGCGCAAAGATATTCCGAGGTGGGCAAGGAGCATTGTGATCGGGGGCTTGGGTTACCTGTTAAGTCCCATAGATTCGATTCCGGATCTCACTCCCCTATTGGGATATACCGATGACCTTGGCATTTTATCCTATGCGCTGGTTCTCATAGCGGCATACATCAATGACGAAGTAAGGGAAAAAGCAAAAATCCGATTTCATAAACTGGTTCATGAACCCCTGAGCGAACAGGCTATTAAGTCGGTAGAAAGTTTTCTTTGAACGGTCATTTAAAGTTCGAGCAGTCCGGGCGGTAATTTCATAATGATGGTGCGGTTTTTAATGTCAAGGTCTTCGATAAGTTCTTCCACAAGAGGTATTGCATATTCTTTTTCACCGCTTCGGATATGGGCCAGCAATTGGGTGGGCATTTCTTCAATATCTTCAATTTGGCCCGAAAAACCGGTAACCTGATCCGAAACAGTAAATCCAATCCAGGAAGAGATGTCGTCCTCTTCTTCATCCGGAGTTTCGTTGTTTAATACATCCTGCGGCTGGACAAAAATCTCTTGATTCACTATGGATTTGGCTTCTTTGTCATCGTCGAGGTCATCAAACAAGACTTCCATTCCGCCATTTCGCTCCTCTTTTTGAAGGACAAAAAAAGGCGCCCAAACCCCTTTGACCCGGATGAGGCATTTCGACAATTGTTTCCAGGTCTCTTCGTACCCCTGATATGGGTCGACGAGGACTTTCCCCTGGTATCCGGTTGTTTTGCGTATCAAACCCACAGGGCATAGCCCGGCTTCAAATGAATTTTCCATCAATTGTGCCGCATGATGGTTTGCCGGAAAATGAATCCCTTGGTTGCACGCTGGTTCCATGGCAGGTTGACGGAGGTACAAGGGTTAATGGTATTATTGCAATCCAGAATGATCATTTCCTTGTAAACCAGTCCGGTTCCTGCCGCGTATTTCTCCAGGCTGTACCTTTTACCAACCAGGTTTTCCTCGTCGGTTTGAAGTATGGTCATGACATCATCAAACACCAGGTTGGCACTGGTAAAACTCCCCGCCGGCTCTCTGACCCTGAAGTTTTCCCAATCCCGGTATATTTCCACCGACTCGCCTTCAACATTAAAAGCCTGATCAGGCCGGATCAGGGCCAGGCCGTTCCAGGAAATGCCTGGTGTGAGGGGGAAAACCAATTTGATGAGGTGAACATTGGCTTCATTTTTTAAGGCCTTGTTTTGGTATATCCTGGCCGTATAACTGGCAAAAGGAACCCAGGGTTCGGTGGCTTTAGGCCGGTGCGAGCGCAGGATGGTATAATACCGGCCAAGGCTGTCCTGGCCTTCATCCTTAATCTCTTCCCGGGCCTCAAAACGTACGGAATCCAGCAGGCTGCCCTGCCGGAATACAATGGAATCAGCCTGGTATTCTATAAATTTGCCTTTCTGAAGCGGAAAATATTTTTGATCGGATAAAATATCCGCTTCCTCAGTTTCATTGCTGACGCATCCCAGGATCGGAAGGATCATCATCCATAAAACGGCGAGGCCCCTCATCCGATGTTTTCAAGGTTGTAACCGGATTGAATGATCCCTCCACCGACCACATCATCCCCTTCATAAAAGACGGCAGACTGACCCGGGGTGATGGATTTGGCAGGGCTGTGAAAGAGGACGCTGGCGGTATGTTGCTTACCGCTGTCGAGAATGCCCCATGTGCCTTGGTCCCTGTACCTTATTTTGATGATGCATTCCAGGGATTGCGGTTCCACATATTTCTGCCAGTTGGTTCTATATACCTGCATTGCGCTGCGCTGGAGATCGTTTTCACTGCCCAGGACGACAATGTTATTATCCGGTTGAATATCGGTCACGAACATCGGTTGACCGAGATGGATGCCCAATCCTTTTCGCTGGCCTATGGTGTAAAAAGGATAACCTTCGTGCGTACCCAGGACATTTCCTGCCTGGTCGGTGTAAAGCCCTCCCTTCAGGGCTGGCTCCAGTTCCGGCCGCCTGCGCTTTAAAAATCCACGGTAATCGTTGTCCGGGACAAAACAGATCTCATAACTCTCCGCCTTTTTGGCCAGTTCTTCATATCCCCTTTCTGCTGCCATGGCACGGACTTCCGGCTTTAGCAGTTCAGACAATGGAAATAAAGTTCTGCGGAGGCAAGCCTGGCTCAAGCCCCATAGGACATAGGATTGATCCTTGGTCTTGTCTTTTGCCCTTGAAATATATTTTCTGCCGAAATGTTCGTTGACCTTCGCATAATGGCCGGTGGCAATGAATGCACAGTCGAGGGCATCGGCCCGTTTGAGCAACGCTTCCCACTTGATATGCGTATTGCAGAGCACGCAGGGATTTGGAGTCCGGCCGGCCAGGTATTCATCAACAAAATTATCGATCACAAAATCTCCGAATTCATCCCGGATATCGAGAATAAAATGGTGAAAGCCCATTTTAACAGCCACGGTTCGGGCGTCATTGATGGAATCCAGCGAACAACAACCGGTTTCCTTTTTGGCACCTCCGCTATTGGCATAATCCCAGGTTTTCATGGTAATGCCTACCACTTCATAACCCTGTTCATGAAGCAGCATGGCAACGACCGTGCTGTCTATACCCCCGCTCATGGCTACCAATACCCTTCCGTGTTTGCTCATAAATCTGAGGTGCAAAGATAAGGGGAATGACCGATCCCGCAATCGGCCCATTGACTTCAAGGTTCTATTTGGTTGAAATTGAAGCGGATAGGTGGAAGTCATTAAATTCTTCACAGAAAATGCCACATTCCGGTAAACTTGAGTGAAAAAATCATGTCCAGGCGATGGGTGATCGGAGATATCCACGGATGCAATAAGACCCTAACCAAACTTTTATTTGACAATATAAAAGTGTCCCGGGAGGATGAATTGTTTTTTCTGGGTGATTATATTGACCGGGGTCCGGATAGCAAAGGGGTGGTCGATACCCTCTGGAAGCTTAAACAAAAAAAAATCCGGATCCACCCCCTTCGTGGAAACCATGAGCAAATGATGATGGAATCAGAGCAGGATCCTTTCTTTTTGGAACACTGGACATACAACGGCGGCGACACCACCCTTCTTAGTTTTGGCCTGGAATCCTATTCTTCCTTCCCGGCCCATTACCAAGCCTTTTTTGCCTCCCTGCCCTATTATGCAGAAACGGGAAAGTATATCCTGGTTCATGCAGGTCTCCATTTTGAAGGGCCAGACCTCTTTTCAGACCAGGAATCCATGCTTTGGCAAAGGATAAAGGACACCGATCAAGCTGTACTGGGGGATCGGGTCATGATCCATGGCCATACTCCGGTACCCCTCGATCAAATCCTGAACCAAACGGCTAATTGTATGAATCTGGACGGCGGCTGTGTTTTCGCCCCACGACGAAAGGACCTGGGTTACCTCGTAGCATACCACCTGGAAGACGGAAAATATGCTTACGAAAAATGTATTGACTGGGATTGATAAATTGTTTGAATTTCGTAATAACTCCTTTAAACTTCGTTATTAAAATAGCGCATCCACGTCTTTCTTTGCTGCACAACGCATAGCGTGCAAGACCAATGCATATTCTTCCTTATTGATTTTAAACCGGCTTGTTGAAATGCGTAAATTTATAAGGCATGGACAAGATTGAATCATTATAAGAATTTTATAAAAGAAAATTCGACTGGATGCCAGACCATATCCGCAGCGAGATTGGCCATTTCAACGTATTTAAGCTGGATCCTTTTGTCGGCAGTAATGCAAAACCGGTGCCTTATAAGCGGCGGGACTATTTTAAAATCATGCTGGTGGTGGGCAACAGCAGGGTACATTATGCGGATCAGGTGGTCGAGGTGCAAAAACAAGCTTTAACCTTTTCCAATCCACAGATCCCCTATAAATGGGAGCATGTTGACCAGGTGCGCAGCGGTGTTTTTTGCATTTTTAACCGGCATTTTTTTCATCAGTATGACAACCTGAATCAATATGCCATATTCCAGCCTGGTGGCACTCATGTATTTGAATTGACGGATGAACAGGCAACCCAGGTAAACGGTTTGTATCAGCGAATGTTTGAAGAAATCAATTCCGATTACATTCATAAATACGATGCCTTGCGTACGATTGTATTCGAACTGATCCATTTTGCCCTGAAAATGCGACCTTCCGCAAAATTTGATCAACAGGCCCTGAATGCTTCTCAAAGAATTTCCACCCTGTTCCTGGAATTGCTGGAACGCCAGTTTCCCATTGACGACAACCACCAGGCCGTCAACCTGCGATCCGCCTCCGATTATGCCCGCCAGTTAAATGTTCACGTCAACCATTTAAACCGGGCAGTGAAAGAAACCACGCGGAAAACCACCTCACAGATAATAACCGAACGCCTGTTGCAGGAAGCAAAAATCTTGCTGAAACACAGTTCATGGCCAGTGTCTGAAATTGCCCACGCTCTGGCCTTCCGGGAAGTGACTCATTTCAACAACTTCTTTAAAAAACACGTTAGGCTTAGTCCATTACAATACAGGAATGTTTGAATTTTGCAAGTAGTTATTTGGTTTTTGTTAGTCCCAAGGGGGCCACTTCCGTATTTTTGAGATATATTTTAGTTCATTCAATAAAATAAGACTTTGCAAACACGAAGACTTGGAAAGAATGGCCTTGAAGTTTCAGCCCTTGGATTGGGCTGCATGGGAATGAGTTTCGATAACTGCCCTCCTCAAAACAAAAAGGAGATGATCGCCCTCCTTCGCGCCGCTTTTGAAAAAGGGGTTACCTTTTTCGATACCGCTGAAGTGTATGGACCATTCAAGCAGCCTCCCAGATCACGATTACAGGAGCCAGTTAGCCGGAAAGCTCGGAGCGTATGGGCGGGCGTTAAATTTAAAAATCAACTTGCATAGAGATATTTGAATTCCGTAGTTATTTGTTTGATTTTTACAACTTATACCAGGCATAAAACCGTAATTTTAAATTAGAGTAAAACTTTAATATTATGGCAATTTTCAATCTGAATGTTAATGGAAAGAAGAGGCAGGTGGACATTGATCCTGCAACACCCATGCTTTGGGTGCTCAGGGATCACCTCAACCTGGTCGGCACCAAGTATGGTTGTGGTATTGCCCAATGCGGAGCCTGTACCATCCATCTCGATGGGGTTGCAACGCGTTCTTGCCTGCTTCCGGTTGCCGCCGTTGGTGACAAGTCCATCACTACCATTGAAGGGCTTTCAGAAAACGGGGACCATCCGGTACAGAAAGCCTGGCTGGAACACGACGTTCCGCAGTGTGGATATTGCCAGGCCGGTCAGATCATGACCGCCGTCGCATTTTTAAAAAATAATCCGAAGCCGAGTGATGCGGAAATTGAAACGGCTATGAACGGAAATCTCTGCCGCTGCGGTACTTATCTCCGGATCAGGGCAGCGGTTAAAACAGCCGCCAAATCATAATCTCTTAAACCTTCCCGGAAAATGACAACTGTAAAAACAACGATAAACCGGAGATCCTTCATAAAGGTTTCTGCACTGGCCGGTGGGGGAATGATGGTCAGCTTTAACTGGTTGGCCGGATGTAAACCCGTTCCGGAAGAAGCATTGGCCCTTCCAAAACAGTGGTTCGAGCTGAACAGCTATATCAAAATCGGAGAAAATGGAGTTGTCACGTTGATGTCTCCAAACCCGGAATTCGGATCAAACGTGAAGACTTCAATGCCAATGATCCTGGCGGATGAGCTGGACACGGATTGGAAAAACGTCATCGTAGAGCAAGCCGATTTTTTTCCTGAACGATTTGAACGCCAATTCACAGGTGGCAGCCAGGCCATCCGTCAGGGATGGAAAATTCTTCGTACTGCAGGGGCTGCGGCCCGACAAATGCTGGTCCAAGCAGCCTCAATGACCTGGAATGTCCCTGTCGGGGAAATCAGCACCGAGTCCGGTACGCTGCACCACAAGCCGAGTGGTAAAAAAGCTGGATATGGTGAAATGACCACTCTGGCAGCCACCCTTCCGGTTCCAAAAGAGGTTCCATGGAAAAACATCAAGGATTTTAAAATTATCGGCACGTCCAGAAAAAACGTAGATGGTAAAAATATTGTGACCGGCAAACCAATGTTTAGCCTGGATCATACCCAGGAAGGGATGCTGATAGCCATGATTGCCCATCCTCCGGCATTTGGAATGAAAGTGAAATCGTTGGATGACGCAGCGGCGAGATCCATGCCCGGGATCAAGGAGGTTTTTGTCATTAAAACCCTGGCGGACGATTACGAAAGAAACGGATTCGATACGACTACTTTTACGGAACTGGTGGTCGTGGCGGGAGATACCACCTGGGAAGTGATGAACGCTAAAAAGGCCCTGGTAGTGGAATGGGAACAAATTTCAGACTCCAGCATTATAGTCAATGGCTGGGGAGGTAAACAAACCGTCAAAATCCCAGGCGGTCTTGAGAGCACCGCAGGACATAAAGCCAAAATGGCCGAAATGGCTAAAAAGCCAGGGAATGTGCTCAGGAAAGACGGTGATCCGGAAGGATCGTTTAAGAAAGCCGCCAAAGTGCTTGAGCGAACCTATACGGCTCCATACCTTGCGCATAATACCATGGAGCCGGTCAACTGTTTTGCCCGGGTCACGGCTGAAAACGCTGAAATCTATGGTCCCATTCAGGCGCCGGAGTCGATCATGCAAACCCTTTCGGCCCGCCTGGGAATGCCCAAAGAAAAGATCCATATCCGGTTGGCCAGGATGGGGGGAGGATTTGGCCAAAGAGCATACGGGCATCATATGGTAGAGGCAGCGGTTATTTCCCAAAAACTGAATGCCCCGGTCAAGTTGGTTTATACCCGGGAAGACGATATGACCTATGGCATTTACCGTCCTACATACAGTGCAACCTATCGGGCAGCCCTGGATGAAAACAATCAGCTCATCGCCTTTCATGTAAAGGCGGGAGGAATCCCGGAAACCCCGATCCATCCCAACCGTTTCCCCGCAGGAGCCATTGAGAACTATCTGGCTGAAGGTTGGCAGATCGAATCAAATATTACCATCGGTGCCTTCAGGGCCCCCAGATCCAATTTTATGGCCAGCGCCGAACAGTCTTTCCTGGATGAATTGGCTGAAACTTTGGGCAAAGATCCTATCGAATTCAGGCTTGAGCTCCTGGAAAGAGCCAAGACAAACCCTGTCGGTAAAAACAACGACTATGACGCCGAACGTTATGCAGGAGTTTTGAAATTGGTACGCGAAAAATCCAAATGGCAGGAGCCCCAGGCCAATGTACACCGGGGAGTATCGGCGTACTTCTGCCACAATTCCTATGTAGCCGAAGTACTGGACATCGTGATCCAAAATAAAAATCCGGTCATTCAAAAAGTATATGCCGCTGTGGATTGCGGGATTGTGGTCAATCCGGACGCCGCGACCAATATGGGTGAAGGGGGCATTGTGGACGGTATCGGAAATGCCCTGTTTGGCGAAATGTCCTTTCAGGATGGAGTGCCCCAAAAATCGAATTTTGATAAATACCGCATGATCAGGCAAATCGAGGCTCCAAAATCAATCGAAATCCATTTTGTGGAAAGTGAGACCGATCCGACCGGACTTGGAGAGCCCCTGTTCCCTCCCGTTTTTGCGGCGCTTTCAAATGCCCTGTACAAAGCAACCAATAAGCGTTTTTATGACCAGCCTTTTGTGTCAGGTCTGGACCTTGCATTTGCGGACTGAGTGGTATTTAAGGCAACAGGAATGAGGTTTGAGGAGTGAGGCTTGAGGAGTGAGGAGTGAGGTTTGAAATCTTTGCCTCCGGCATTTCAAATGGCGAATCAGCTGACCCCAAATCACTAAAGTGTACAACGCATCCTACTTGCTTATTTAGTAAGGTGGTAACTGACCACTGGCTACTTACTATTGACCTGACTGCTGCAATCGTACCCGGGGCGGGACTTGAA
>CAYOPD010000074.1:0-20262 GCA_964405735.1 uncultured Saprospiraceae bacterium
CTCCCGACCTTGCGATTATGAATCGCACGCTCTAACCAGCTGAGCTACCACGCCATATTGATAAAATCCAGGGCGTGGTATGAAATCCGATCTTTATCGGGGAGCTACCACGCCATTTTTTCAAAATCGAGGCGCAAATATAGGGATTTGAGTTGAATTGGTGGTTGGAGGATAGATGATCAAAGGTTAAAGGGCAAGGATTGAGGGAGCATAAGGCTCATTGCTTACTACTTACCGCTTATTGCTCAAAGCTCATTGCTCGAAGTTCATCACTCATTGCGCATTACACCCGTCTCCCTTCCTCCTGCTTACCTTCCTCCCTAAATTCATATTAAATCAAAATTTAATCTATATTCGCCTCATGGACTGGCGGTCAACCATCAAAGGATTCAAGGCTTACCTCAAAATGGAGCGGGGACTTTCGGGCAATTCCGTCGAGGCCTATATCCGGGATGCGGATAAACTGGCAGGATTTGCCCTGGATAAATACCCGGGCACAGGCCCGGAAAAAATCGCACTCAGCCACCTGGAAGACTTTGTCAAATTCCTGGACCGGGAAGGCATGGACGAAAGGTCCCAGGCAAGGATCCGTTCCGGGGTGAGGGCATTCTATAAATACCTTATGGTGGAAGACCTGATCCAGGATGACCCCACGGAACTCCTCGAAGGCCCCCGCCTGATGAAAAAATACCCCGACGTACTCAGCCTGGACGAGATCAATGCACTCCTCGCCCTGATTGATCTCAGCACGGACAGCGGGGTGCGAAACCGGGCCATGCTCGAAACCCTCTACGCCTGCGGCCTGCGGGTGAGCGAACTCATCAACCTGAGGATATCCATGCTTTACCCCGACCTGGGTTTTGTGAAGGTGATCGGGAAAAACAACAAGGAAAGAATCGTTCCCATCGGCTCCGAAGCCCTCAAACATATCCACCTCTACCAGGAAGGAGTCAGGCGCCGCATGCCCCATATCGCTCCTGGTCACGAAGACATCCTGTTCCTCAACCTAAGAGGAAAAAAATGCAGCCGCATCATGGTCTTCCAACTGATCAAAGACCTGACGGCGAAGGCCGGCATCCATAAAAAAGTAAGCCCCCATACCTTCCGCCACTCCTTCGCCACCCATCTGGTGGAAAGAGGTGCGGACCTCAAAGCCGTGCAGGACATGCTGGGACATGAATCCATCACCACCACGGAAATCTATACCCACCTGGATACGGATTACCTGAGGGAGACCTTGTACCGGTTTCACCCGAGGTTCAAAATGGCCAATTAAAGGAAGGTCCACACAAAGCCCACCATTTAGCGCCCATGGAGACAAAAAGTTCACGGATAAAGGTGCCCAAATGACCAGACGTCTCATCTGCAGTCCTGGGCTAAACTTGGTGATTCCACAATAGCCCTTGAAGACTAAAAAGAAACAATGATTGGAATGCAATAGGAGTTGGATCAAATTCTAAACTCCGTGTACTCCCTGAGAACCAATCTGCCCTTCATGAGAATCACTCTGCCAAACGTGAGAAACCTTGTTAGACCCCTCCATGAGCACGACTCTGACCCTGTGAGCCCCCGGACGCCAGGACTTTTATACCTTTGGACCTGAAAATTGCGATTCAAACCCCACATATACTTAGGCCTCCTTGTAATCACCGCGCTGTGGTCTCAGTGTGCCAACATCGGAAACCCCGAGGGAGGCCCGCGAGACCTCAGTCCCCCTGAAATCGATTCCTCCGAATCCACCCCAAACCTTCAGCTCAATTTTGACCCCGCGGCCTCAAAAACCGATATTGTACTTCGTTTCAACGAATGGGTAAAACTGGAAGATGCATTCAAGCAGGTAGTCGTATCCCCCCCACTGCAGTACACCCCAAGGATCGAACTCAAAGGCAAGGGCATATTCGTGCGTTTTGACCCCAGGGAACAACTTAAGGCCAATACCACCTATACCATTAACTTTGGCAATGCCATCAAAGACATCACCGAAAACAATCCGGTCAGGGACCTGCGTTATGTATTCAGCACAGGAGATATCATCGATACGGCCTATATCGGGGGAAAGCTGGCCGATGCTTATACCGGGGAAACCAAAGAAAACATGATCGTGATGTTGTACGAAAACCAGCACGATACCGTGGTCTATAAGGAAAGGCCCATTTATTTCAGCCGGACCGATAAAAATGGCCATTTTCTCATCCGCAATATCAAGGATACCGTTTATAAAATTTTTGCCCTGGAGGACGCCAACTCCAATTATCTCTATGACCAGGACAAAGAAATCATTGCCTTCTTTGACCGCGAGGTCCGCTCCGGTGAAGACAGCACCACCCTGATCCTGAAGTATTACAGTTCCTATGTTCGTCCCAGGATCACCGATCAGGATGCGGAAAATGGAGGTGTGATAAAAATCAAGGCCAACTTCCCCTATGAAGACATGGAACTGAAAGCGACCAGTCCGTCAATCCGCTTGTTCCCAATGGAATACAAGGATACCCTCCTGGTTTATTATCTGCCGGATACGAGCCGCGACTGGTCCCTGGAGATCCATTTAAAAGGCGAGCCGGTCGATACGGTGAACGTAAACCGGGTCCGCCGCATGCTCACGGATACTTTCAAATGCAATACCTCCCGGGCGGATTTTAAGTCCGTGGCACCCGGCTTGGGATTTACTCTAAGTTTCAACCATCCCCTCGGTCAGCCGGATTCCAACCTGATCGGCCTCCTCAACGATACCACCAAGGCTTCAGAACCCTATCAACTGAAATCAAGCAACCTGCCCAATGAGCTCGAACTGTTCTGCAATTGCACCGAACAACAAACCTACACCCTGACCATCCTTCCCGGTGCCATTCCTGATTATAAAGGTAGTCAGACCGACACCCTGAGATTTAAATTAAGGGGCCTTGGTGCCGGGCAGACCGGGCTGCTGACGATTGAATGTTCCGAACTGGATTCCAGCCTGACCTATGTGATCGACCTGATTCAGGACGATAAGGCTATCCGGACTTCCTCCCATTCCGGTCAATCCGCCTATACCCTCACCTACTCCTTCCTCACTCCGGGTAATTTCAGCTTGCGGATCACAGAAGACCGCAATAAAAACCGGCGATGGGATCCGGGAGACTATAGACAAAAGATATTGCCCGAAAAAGTGCTGACCCTTAAGAATATCAGCGTGCGGGCGAACTGGGAAATCCGGGAACAAATCAGCTGGATAAATCAATAAGGCATGGACGACAAGATCATATTGAGGAGTGAACATCTGTTTAAACGTTACGGCCAGCGGGAAGTGGTGAAAGACGTGAGCATCAATGTAAAACAGGGGGAGATCGTTGGCCTCCTGGGACCAAACGGAGCCGGTAAAACCACAACCTTTTATATGGTCGTCGGTTTTATCAAACCAAACAGTGGCCGGGTATTCCTCGATTCTCAGGATATCACCGACTTCCCCATGTACCTGAGGGCGCGCAGGGGCATTGGGTACCTGCCTCAGGAACCTTCTGTGTTCAGAAAGCTGAGTGTGGAAGACAATATTACCGCAGTCCTCGAAATGACCAAACTTTCCCCTCGGGAGCAAGAGGTAAAACTGGAATCCCTCCTTGATGAGTTTGGCCTCCATAAAGTCCGGAAAAACAAAGGTGATTCCCTATCCGGAGGTGAGCGCCGGCGCACAGAGATCGCCCGTGCACTGGCAACCAACCCCAATTTTATTTTGCTCGATGAACCCTTTGCTGGCATCGATCCCATCGCCGTGGAAGATATACAGGCTATCGTCGCCGCACTTAAACTGAAAAACATTGGCATCCTCATCACCGACCACAATGTTCAGGAAACCCTCTCCATCACAGACCGGGCTTACCTGATCTTTGAAGGAGCGATCCTGCGGGAAGGTACGGCCGAAGTCCTGGCTGCGGACCCCCTGGTGCGAAAGGTCTATCTGGGAAGCAGTTTTGAATTGAGGAAAAAACAGGTATGAGTGAGGAGAGAGGGGCGAGGCGTGAGGGGAAAGGGGCGAACTGCAAGTCGCGAGTTATTAGCTTGAGCAAATTATCAAGAATACTTTTTATCAACCTCAACCACAACCTCAACCTCAACCTCAACCTCAGCCTTATCCTCAGCCTTATCCTCAGCCTTATACTCAACCTCAATTCCTGCAAACAAGCCAATCCCCGCACCGTCAAACTCTGGGTGGAGATGAGCGATACCATGGTACAGCGAATGATCATTGAACAACAACCATATATCGACAGCCTCTGCCTCAAAAAATCAGATTCCCTCTTCCGGATCGCTTTTGACAGCATTTACCAGAAAAGGCTCACTGAAATCCGCAAATTGATTGACTCAAGCCATTACGATGAATTCCCGGTCCGTTAAGTTTGTCGTTTTCTGCCTAATTCTCGTTGCTTGCGGCGATGAAAGCCTTCCCAAAGAAGTCCTTTTGCTGGCCGAACAACGTATGCAGCTCTACCGGGAGGAACAGGATTCGCTTTGCAGAGCCAAGGCCATACAACAAGCCGAAGTCGCCGTCGATTCCTTTTTCCTGTCCTTCAGCCAACGTTTCCTGCTCGATACCATCCCGGTACCTCCCAAGCCGGTTAAACCTTATGTAGATACCAGCATCAGCCTTGATCGGGACAGGCCGGTGAAGCCGCTGTGGGACAGCCTCTAATCACTTGCCAACTTGCTAACTTGCCAACTAACTAACTGCCTTCCGCACCCCCACCACCCCATTTGGGGACCTGCCGCACAGAAGACACACCTGCTTGCTATCCTGCTAACTGGCCAACTTACAAACTTGCTAACTAACTAACTATTCCTAATCACCACAATCCTCTCCTTCCCACTCAAATCCCTATGAACTTCAATCTCAGGGTATCCGGTTTCCCGGAACAAATCTGCAGTATCTGTACCCCTGTATTCATTAATCTCAACCATGATCCGGCCACCGGCTTTTAAATGTTCCTTTCCAAAACGCGCGATTCTCCTGTAATACACCAGTGGGTCCGGGCCTGCAAATAGCGCACGCGGGGGTTCGTGTTTCAGCGTAGATGCCGACATGTGAATTTTTTCCGTTTCTCCGATATAGGGTGGATTGCTGATGATGAGGTCGAGGTTCCCGGGCAATCCCGGCCATGCTTTTTCATCTAAAAAATCAACCTGACTGAAATCAATGTCCAGATGATAATCAGCTGCATTTGATCTGGCGGTTTCAAGCACCGCTGAATCGATATCCAGGGCATATACCATTGCTCCGGGACAGGAAGATTTGATGGCAAGCGCCAGGCAGCCACTGCCGGTGCCGATATCCAATACCCGGGGCTGTTTAATGCTCTTTAATAAATCAATACCCATGACCGCCAGTTCTTCGGTTTCGGGACGGGGAATCAAAACATGGGAATTGACCTTTAATCGGAGATTAAGAAAGTGACTGACTCCGGTAATATAGGCCAGGGGCTGTTCTGCAAGAATACTCTTGATGGCTTTTTTCCAGATTGCTTCGGCATCCGGTGTCCAGTTTTGCTGTCCGGCCCCGAAGAGATCCTCCTCCAGGGCCCGGATCATGGCACCTGCTTCGCGGATTCCAAAAACCTGGATCAATAAGGCCATTGCCTCCTTTTTAACGGGTTCGGGCACTTTCATTTTATACCCAATGACTGAGTAAATAAGCGGTGGTCAGAGTGGCTGCCCAAATATAAAACCTGGGCAAAGGAATGTACTCGGAAGGCGATATCTCAAACCGGTATTTAAGCACTGCCATCTGGATGATTTTTTCAAAGGCGGTGCCACAAACCAGGATCCAGACCAAAGATTCAATGCCTAAGTAGGGCACCAGGAGCAGGGCCGCCAGGATCATCAGGGTGAGTTCGGCCAGGCCTAACCAGAACAACCAGGGCGCCTCATCCTTTGCCTGCAGGACCACCTGGGAGTAAATCATCCTAGGAATATAGATCAGCAGGTAGATGCTCATGAGGTCCCCGGCCACCCCAAACCTGGGCCCGAATACAAAAGCGAATAAAGGTCTCGCAAAAACAATAAAGAGGGCCATTGGGACCAACAACCATTTGATCTGCCTGGCGATTCCGGATTGGAAGTCATTCGCAGAAACGCCCTGGTCTGTTTTCAGGTAGGAATAACCAAAAACAGCCAGGAGGGCCGGCAACACCGGCATTTCCCGCGTCCCGTACCGGAACCAGTTAAATTCCCTGCCGGGACCGTAAAGATCCTGCACATAATAAGCCGCCAGCAATACCCCCAGCCCCCCCGCCAGGGTATAGAGGGAATACCACCATACTTCCTTCCAAAAAGGAGCGAACCACTTCAATTTTCCAAACACAAAATCGTGCACCTGCAGTAACCAGATGCCCACACTGAAAAAAATCTGCGCAAAAACCGCGCTGCTGAGGTCATAGGTAAAGAAGCCGCAATAGATCCAGGAACTGAATACCAGGGCAGCCAGGATCCATTGCCGCACGGACCGGCCTTCAAGGTAGGCCAGGTAGATCCCGGCCTGCTGTAGGTAATAAAGCGCCATCAGGATATAGATCTTGAACCACCACGAAACACTGGTGGGCAGGCCGGGCATCAGTTGTTCCCGGAACAATCCCGCCACCCCGAAGATCAGGCTGAAAAGCAGTCCCCCCAGGACCAGGTTTGAAAAGAGGAATGGTTTTTGGAGTTTGTACTCTTCCCTGCCAGCCAACCTGAGCATGATGACTCCCCAGGCGGGCAGCCAGGCAAAAAAGACGAGATATTGAAATACCGACAGGGATTCGAAGGAAGCAATGTCAGAAAAACTCCACCGGTGGGCGATCAGAATGGAAAAGACCAACAAGCCGGCTGGACGGGCCACCATGGCCGCCTGAAAGGCAATCCGCTGTTCCCGGGCTATTTCACTCTTTTTGTTCAATATTAAAACAATGACAAAGGCAAAGATCGTAAAACAGGTGTCAAAAAAAGCTTCCCGGCCAGATCCGGCCTTTTTGCTCCGCCGGGCAAGGCAGGCGCTTAAACACGCCTATGCCCCCTATTCCGGCTTTTTTGTGGGTGCTGCCGTTCTCAATAAAAATGGAAAGGTCTATCCGGGCAGCAATATCGAAAACGCTTCTTATCCACTTTGCCTTTGCGCCGAGCGGGTTGCCCTTGCCCATGCGTATATGTCTGATCCTCGCAGTTCCATCCAGGCCATCGCCGTAATCTGCAGGAATCCCAAAATCTTACTGACTGAACCTGGCTTTCCCTGCGGAGCCTGTCGTCAGGTGATCAGTGAATTTGAGGATAAACAAAAGGCTCCCATCCGGATCATTGTGGGGACGGAACAGGGAAAAATTTTGGTATTTGAAAGCATTAAGGAATTATTGCCTTATTCCTTTAATTCAGAATTTTTAAGGTAAGTAGGCCGTGCTGATTATAAAAGGAGCACCGGATATTGACTCATTCAGAAACCCGGTAAAACCATACGCTTATATTCTTTTTTGTTTTTTAATGCTGTCGGAATGCAGACCCAAAGTGGAACAGCCTTTACCCCCATTCCCCGGAAATCCGGAGGTCCCCACTTCTATAATAAAAGAACACGAATCCCTTCTCATCAAAATGAATCAATTCACGTTATTTCCGGACAGCACCGGTTTATACGCGAAAAAACTCGAAGAGTTGATGGTACATCATTTTAAGGAAGAGGAAGATTATGTATTGCCTCCCCTGGGCCTGTTACCACCAATAACCAACGGCCAAACATGCAACTATTGAAGAAGAAATCCTGTTTCCTTCAGCCATTCTGATTGGTGAATACTTAATGCTTAAGTCCGGAGTAAATCAATGATCTGGCCAGCCTGCGTGTACCAAATAATGTGGATACAGCATTTGAGTTAGAAAAAATCAATAAAAAATTTTCAAAACCACTTGCGCAACCAAAAAGTTGCATTTATATTTGCAACCATATAATTGCACAATGAAATCCAAAACTACCCGCAGAGATGTTTTTCAGGCTATTGCAGACCCTACCCGCAGGGCGATCCTGGGTTTGCTGGCCATCCATGCCATGACGCCCAATGCACTGGCCGAACATTTCGACACGAGCAGGCAGGCCGTGTCCAAACACATCAAAGTGTTGACCGAATGCCAGTTGGTAAGCCAGGAACAGGCTGGCCGGGAAATCTATTACCATTTTCAACCTAAAAAGATGAAGGAGATATCCGACTGGCTGGAACCTTTCCGTCAGTTGTGGGAGTCCCGGTTTGACCAACTGGACGAAGTATTGAAGAAACTTAAATAATGAAGAGCATTAAAACCATTAAAACAAATGATTATGAAAAATACACTTCTAATGAATTTCACGGTGGACCGGGAAAACAAAAAAATCCGGGTGGAAAGGGAATTTGCAGCCCCACTTGCCAAAGTCTGGGCCGCATGGACGGACGATAAGATTCTTGACCAATGGTGGGCGCCCAAACCCTGGCGGACCGAAACCAAGTCAATGAATTTTACCGTAGGTGGATATTGGCTTTACGCCATGGTTGGGCCGGATGGAACCAGGCACTGGGCGCGCGTGGATTACCAGGCCATAGACCCGATGAAGCATTATACCGCCCAGGATGCGTTTTGCGATGAAACTGGCGAGGTGAATACTTCGTTTCCCATCAATGTCTGGCGGAATGAATTTATCACCAGCGGCGAATCCACACTGGTCCATGTCACCCTTTCTTTTGATGAATTATCCGACCTGGAAAAGATCATCGAAATGGGCTTCAAAGAAGGATTCACCATGGCGATGGGCAACCTGGATGAGTTGCTGGGTTGACGGGGGGATCACGCTGATCGCACAGAGCACAAGGTTCCTCGGAGTAGGCCAATGAACCCCAAGGGAGAATGGTTTAATTGCCTTAAAACAGAATAAAAACTCTTTGTTCTGTGTGCTCTCCGTGAACGACGCCTGCCCATGTTTGGGAGGAGTTCAGCTCCGACCTGATTTATCAATCGGAACTATAATCGATGTAGGGCGAAACTAAACTTCGTCTGAAAAAAATATATTTTTTATAATTCTTACATCTTATTGAAACGATGCTGAACTAATATTCCTATCGTCGGGCAAACGACAGCCATCAGCTACTTACTAATTTTCAAACTTTATTCATCCCTCCCCTGGCCCCAAAAAGGGGAACCAAGGATTATGGCTGTACCGTTAAAATGATTCATTCCGCCCCGCCCCTGGTCTGAGGCTCACAAGACATTTAAATAAAGTGATTTTCATTTGCGGCCTCCGTGTCATTGTGGGAACCTATTTAGTCAACCCCCAACCATTAGATTACAGGCCAACACCAGCCACATCAGGATCGTTATATAATAAAATCAATACCCGGTGTCATGAAAATATGGCTGCTATTCCCTGTTATATTGGTTTTCATGCGCAGTTTCTCGCAACAAATCTCCGACACTTCCTATCATCCTCCAATCCCGGAACCCGCCTATCTACCCGGAAAAGGCCCGGTCGTATTCATTGACGAAGGCCACCATAATTTCCATACTAAGGACGGACGTTACCAGTCGTTTTCGAATCTGCTGGAACGGGATGGTTACACCGTGCAAGGGTACCAGGGCATGTTTGAAACGGACCGGTTGTCCAAGGGCAAAATCCTGGTCATTTCCAATGCCTTGAATGAAATAAATGTTCAAAACTGGTATGTACCTACCCCCTCAGCCTTCACCAGGTCGGAAATCGATCAGATGAAAACCTGGGTGCTTGAGGGCGGCAGCTTATTCCTCATTGCAGACCATATGCCCATGGCCGGTGCAGCCAGTGACCTGGCCGCTGCCTTTGGATTTGAATTTAGCAATGGATTTGTTTTGCATCCGGTATCCGGAGGGACAGCTTATTTTAACGTAAAAGAAAAAACCCTTGCCGTAAATACCATCACCCTCGGAAGGAATGATGGGGAGAAAGTCACGCAGGTCGTCTCATTCACGGGTCAGTGTTTCCGAATTCCCCAGGAAGCGGTTTCCATTCTCACTTTTGGCGAAAACTATGAAAATTTTCTGGCGGATACCGCCTGGGTTTTTAATGAAAAGACCCCGAGGTCAAATATAAAAGGCTGGTCCCAGAGTGCTTACAGAACTTTTGGAAAAGGCCGGGTAGTCGTATCCGGAGAAGCCGCCATGTTTACCGCACAACTGGCCGGTCCTCAATCCATCAGGGTGGGAATGAATCACAGCGAGGCGGATCAAAACTACCGGTTGTTATTGAACATCATTCATTGGCTGGATTGGAGACTGTAATACCCTCCCGATTCATCTGTATTCGCCGGGTAGTCCAAATACCCCTGAATTTCCTGTACCGACGGTGGTAAAATTGGGAGAAAAACTGGAAATTCGAATGTCTTTTCGCATTTAACGTCTATACACCATGAAATCTGAAAAACCAAAATCCATTGTTGAATATATTGCCAGCCTTCCTTCCCAGGCTCAAAACCATATGGCACAAATCCGGGCGCTGATCAAGAAGATGGTACCCGAAGCTGAAGAAACAATCAGTTATGGAATGCCCGCCTTCAACCTGAATGGTCATTACCTGATTTACTTTGGTGGTTACCGGGATTTTGTCAGCCTCTACCCTGCCCCCCGGGAAAACCCTGATTTTAAAGAAGAGCTTGGACACTACGCCGGTGGAAAAGGAACGGTCCGTTTTCCAGTGGATAAGGCTCTTCCTAAAGGCCTGATCAAAAAAATCATTCAATTCCGACTGCGGGAAAATGTGAACAACACCAGGAATAAGGCTAAGAAAAGATGAGTGACGAAAATCCCGTCTTTTCCCACAAATCACCTGTAGAGCGATGGGTTCTGGAACCCATACAACGATTCATTGCCAACAGCACCATGAGCGGCATCGTGCTGTTTTCTTCAGCGCTCCTTGCTTTGTTGTTAGCCAATTCACCCTGGTCGCATGAATTTCATCAATTGTGGGAGCACGAATTTTCCATTGGCTATGATGGGAATTACATCTCCAAGAGCCTGCATCACTGGATCAACGATGGCCTGATGGCGGTATTTTTTTTTGTAGTCGGTCTTGAGTTGAAACGGGAAATCGTGGCAGGGGAACTCAACAATCTGAAAAATGCCCTTTTACCCGTGATCGCCGCCATAGGGGGGATGGCTCTCCCTGCCCTGATCTATTTAGTTATCAATAGTTCTTCAGCTACGGCGTCCGGTTGGGGCATACCTATGGCCACCGATATTGCGTTTGTCCTGGGTGTTCTTTACCTCCTCGGAAACCAGGTCCCCTTATCCCTCAAGATATTTCTAACTGCCCTGGCTATAGTCGACGATATCGGCGCAGTGCTTGTGATTGCTTTTTTTTACACCTCGGACATCAATTTCCTGAGCCTGGCAACGGGTGGGGTTTTTATGGCCGTTCTCATCATTTCCAACCTGATTGGAGTAAGAAACACCCTTTTTTATGGTATTGTGGGAATCGGTGGACTATGGCTGGCTTTCCTGATGTCCGGGGTTCACGCCACCATTGCTGCCGTAATGGCTGCCATGACCATTCCCGCCAAAGTAAAAGTCTCTGAGGCAGAATATACTTCCAGTTTGAAAAGACTGATGGCTCTGTTTGATGCCGAGAAACCGAATGATAAACCAACGGTAACAGAGAAACAATTGCACATTCTGGATGACATCCGGCGATTTTCCATTGCGGCGCTTACCCCACTTCAGCGGCTGGAACACAGCATGCATCCTTTGGTCTCCTTTGTCATTATGCCGGTTTTTGCCCTGAGCAATGCCGGAGTGGTTTTTACCGGTAAAGCCTTCAACCAAATATTTAATCCGGTCTTTTTGGGTGTTTTCACCGGTTTGTTGGCAGGTAAAGTGCTGGGCGTATTCGGAATTACTTCGATCCTCATAAATTTAAAATGGATCCAGATCCCTTCCGGCATGAATACCTGGCATTTATTAGGGGCTGGATTCCTGGCTGCCATTGGATTTACGATGTCCCTGTTCATAGCCAACCTTGCCTTTGAGGATACCATGCATGTGGAACAGGCAAAAATAGGAATCTTGTTTGCCTCATTGATTGCGAGTGGTATAGGCTATTTGCTCATCCGCTTCGCGAATACGCGCTCCGGCCAAATTCCGGTTGACCCCTAACAAACTGAAAAACATGAAAATTGGTATCGCTCAAACTAATCCGCTCAGGGGGAATATCAGCAGAAACATCGAAAATCATTTGGCATTGACTGGATTGGCACTGGATCATCAAACGGAGGTAATTCTGTTTCCGGAATTATCCATCACGGGATACGAGCCTTCCATGGCACAAGAAATGGCGATGGATTCCGCTGACATACGCCTTGAAGCATTTCAGCAGGTCTGTGACCAGTACCGGATCACGATCGGTCTGGGTGTGCCAATACGTGGCATTCTTGGGATCTATAACAGCCTGGTTTTTTTTCAGGCACATCAGCCCAGGCAAGTATACTCCAAACAATATCTGCACCCGGATGAAGAGGCTTATTTTATCGCGGGAGAGAGGCCACTCTGTCTGGCCGCCGGAAAAGAAAAGATTTCACCGGCCATCTGTTACGAACTTTCCGTGCCGGACCATGCGGAACAGGCCATTCACCACGGAGCTACCATCTATATGGCCAGCGTCGCGAAAACCATCAAGGGTGTTGAGAAGGCCGGGCAACGCTTGTCGGAAATTGCCCGTCAATACTCCATTCCGGTCATGATGTCCAATTGTATTGGCTTTTGCGACCACTTCTTGGCAGCAGGACATTCTGCAGTATGGAATAAAGAGGGCAAATTGCTGGGACAGCTCAATGATTCAGGGGAAGGGGTGCTTGTTTACGATACAGATACCGGAGCAGTTTTGGAAAAGTCGGTCCGATGATTTTCAGCTTTCGTTATTTTTGTATTTTCCTGTGTTGAATCCATAGTCATTCATTCGGTTAAAATTTCTGCTCATGATTTCAGGTTATTTCCTACCCCCGCTTTATAATTTGGGCTTGCTTTTATTGGCAGCCTTGTTGAATTGCCAGGCCAGGGTTAATAAAATCCCACCCGTTTATTCAAACCATGAACAAATCACAGGTTACCATTTCGCAAATCCCGACCAGATCCTGGAACTTCCGGCTTCCCTCCATGAAATTTCCGGCATCACGCCGCTGGATCAAAACACCCTTGCCTGCATACAGGATGAAAAAGGAATACTCTATTTATACAATACAAACACCAATCAAATCGAAAAAGAATATTCCTTTTACGGGCTGGGCGATTTTGAGGACGTCGCAAAATTTGGAAATTCCATGTACATCCTGCGCAGCGACGCCACCCTCTTCGAGATCGCGGATTTTGCCGCAGAACCCTCCAAGGCCATTTCGTATGGCCTGAATATCCCGGCCTATGACAATGAAGGACTTTGTCTTGATCCTCGGAATGGCAGGTTGCTGATCGCCAGCAAAGGCAATGCCGGGAAAGGGGAAGAACTCAAAAACAGGAGGGATATCTATGGCTTCGACCTGGGGAAAAAATCCCTGATCGAACCCGCCGTGGCCAGTTTCGACGAGCGTTTAATAAAAAAATTCGCCCTGGAAAAAGTCCCCGGCGTGCCCATGAAAGAAAAAAAATCAGGAGAAAAGGAACCGGACATAAAATTCAGGCCCACCGCTATTGGCATTCACCCGCTGACCGGACAATTTTTCCTGATATCCGCTCCGGATTATATGTTGTTTATTTTTTCCTCCGACTGGACTCTCGAACACCTGGAGCTCCTGAACCCCGCCTTGTTTAACCAGGCTGAGGGGCTTGCTTTTTACGAAAACGGGGATTTGCTGATCAGCAATGAAGGGCAGGATAAAAAAGCGACTTTGCTGCGTTTCCATTACCTCAAAAAAGGATAAAGGGATTGAATAGCCTATGAACATATACCCCCCTGCTTCCCCCTAAAATTCAGCTATATTGTAAAAAAATATTATATGAAATTTAAATCATTCCCCTGCCCACTCATACCGGTCTGTATTACATTCCTGACACTTCTTATACCGGCTGTCCTTGCCGCTCAAATGGGGGTCGGGGCCAAACCCGCCAAAAAGGCGGAAATCTATTTTGACGGGAGCAGGCAAATGCTGGATGAAAAGTGGACCTATTGGGAAGGGCCCAGGCTCGCGGCCACACTTCCGTTGAAATGGGCGATCGTCAATGATCCGGTGGATCAGGGCACGGTCGTAAACAGCAATGACCCGTCCGCCGCAGGTGGGAAATACGGTTCGGCCGATATCGTCACCAAAAAGAAATTCCGCGATTTCCGTCTTCATCTGGAATTCCTGATCATGAAACCCGGCGGCAATAGCGGGGTATATCTGCAAAACCGTTATGAAATCCAGATCCTGGACGGGGACAGTACCAAACATGGCCTGGGCGCTGTGATCAATGAAACCGAATCTCCTTATTACGCCTATAATGGTCCCGGCAAGTGGAATGCCTATGACCTCGTTTTCCGGGCTGCCCGATTCAAAGATGGAAAAAGGACCGAAAAAGCCATGGTGACCCTGTATTTCAATGGCAAAAAAGTACATACCAACCAAACCATCAACCAGGTCTGGGGCGGCCCCAATTCCGGTGTGGATGGAGGCAATGACGGAGGTAAAGGCATCACCGACACCCCTCAGGGACTAAAGCTTCAGGCTGAAGGACATGATGTCCTTTACCGGAATATCTGGATAAAGGAGTTGAATCTGAGAAAACCGAATACGGATTTCTAACGAGTGCATTTCAAGCCTGGGGGAAGTCCGGCCAGCTTCCGTGTTTAATCCGGCCGGACCCTGTTTCCGGGCTGAACGCGCTAATCACGCTTGGCTATTTTTTAAATAAAAAAATTTGCTCCTCCATATTATTTAATATAAGGATTTTAACTAAATTCAGTCCGCTTTTAAGCGAATTCCCTTTTTGGAATGAAAAACGAAATATAAAAACAAACCTTATTTATTAAAAACCAAATATGCTATTTATGGAAAAGAAACTATTCCTTGGAACACTGATCGGGGCGGTTGCCGGTACTGTCATCTCCACCATCTGGTTTATGTTCTTGTTTGGATCGCAGGCTGAACAATGGATGACTGAAAACGCTGCCTGTGTCCGTCAGATGGAAGAAACGCCGATCTGGGCATGGATCCTGGCCACCTTGGTCATGGGGTTTTTAGGTGCTTTGACTTTGCACCGACTTGGAATAAATGATATGAAAAAAGGAGCTCTGACCGGACTTTACCTTTTTGCTCTCGTTTCTCTCATTATGGCGCTGTATTTTTTCATCTCCCTGAAATCGTACCAACTTTCCTGGATGCCCATTGATGTCCTCGGTAACGCTTTAGCCGGACTTGCCGGTGGTGCCGCAACCGGTTGGCTTTATGGCAGATTGAAACCGGCCTAGAGCCAATCGCTCAAGCCCGGGCATGGAAACTTTTATCCAAGTATCGGATAAAGGCGTATTTAATTTTTGTACTACCCTTGTTCATGATCAAACCCGGCATTGGTCCTGAATTCAGTTTCACTCCATCTTGTCAGCATAAATTGATCGATCTCATTTTCCAAATGGGTTGACATGGAAATGACTATTCGTGAATTCAGACCTTCAGACCTTGAAGCCATTCTTCATCTGTTCCGTTTAAACACACCCCGGCATTTTTCGATTAGCGAAGAAAAGGACCTGCTGGATTACCTTGAGCACCATGCGGCTCACTTTTTTATAGTGGAAAGCAGGGGAGTCGTTGCCGGATGCGGAGGATATAATTTATTTCCGGAAGAGGCGGATGCCCGAATCAGCTGGGATATTTTTCACCCGGCTTACCAGGGCCGGGGACTTGGTTCCGCCCTGGTGCGATACCGGCTCGAGCGGCTAAAAGCCATGGCAGGAATACAAACAATCACGGTAAGGACTTCCCAATTGGTCTTTCCTTTTTACGAAAAGTTTGGCTTCGAACTCAAAGAGGTGGTCCAGGATTATTGGGCGGAAGGATTTGATTTGTACAGAATGGTTCTGGTGATTTGAACTTGCCAACTTGTCAACGCATCATCCCAAGCCGCAAATCAGCATAGGCGGTCGTTTTATTAAGGAGCCTTCTGCTTGGGTACCCGTTGGCGATGTTTTTACATCATCAAGCATCTTAATTTGGAATCTGTTTTTTTTTGGTCTTGGCTATAATTTAAGTAACGAAAGGGATCAGGCGAATTCAGTATTTTTTAAGCTCATTGATTGACAAGTTGATCTGGGCATCCACCACTAAATTTAATCATTCAAATGAATAGAAGTATGGTAAAACAGGTAAAGCGGTTATTTATATTATTTCTGCTGCTGTTGACCTCTAATTTCCTCCAATCCCAAACTACTATAACCATTAGCCCTTCTCAGGATAATACCCTGTATGAGAATGGCACATTGAGTATATCCAATGGGAAAGGCGGATATTTTTTCTCCGGCAAGACCAAAAACGGATTGATCCGCCGGGGACTTGTAAAATTTAATATTGCAGGCCAGGTGCCCCCGGGAGCCATCATTAACACCATTCGTTTGAGCCTGACCATGGACCGAACCATAACAGGCCCTCAACAGGTCAGTCTGCATGTGGTAACCAGGGATTGGGGAGAGGGAGGTTCTATGGCCTCAGGAGAAGAAGGCGCTGGCGCAGCAGCACAGAACGGCGATGCCACCTGGGTCCATGCCATTTGGCCAGGCAGCCCCTGGACAAAACCCGGTGGTGATTTCAACAGCAATGCTTCTGCAAGCATCCAGGTTGACGACGACGGCCCATACCACTGGACATCCCCTCAAATGATGAAGGATGTGCAGCGATGGCTCGATACCCCTTCCGTCAATTTTGGCTGGTGCATTATAGGGAATGAAGCCAGTTTGACCACGGCCAAACAATTTGCCAGCCGGGAGTCTCCTACTGCAACGAAAAGGCCAATGTTGACCATCACGTATCAGATGCTCAGTACGCGGACAGAACAAAACAACGCGCTATCTTTAATTTCTATATTTCCCAATCCGTCTCCGGGTAGATTTAATCTGAAATACCATCGCTCATCCCCGGTTTCAATCACCATTTTTAATGCCCTCGGAAACCAGGTTCATGCCCAAACCCTGCCCCTGTACCAAAACGAATTGGATCTCAGCTCCCAGGCCAATGGAGTGTATTGGTACCGGTTTGAAAGTGCACAAAAAATTGTGGCTGCCGGGAAATTGATGATTTTGCATTAAACAGATGTACCGACTACTGATTACTGATTACTGATTACTGAGTATTATCTACTCCCCCATCATCCCCCCAATCCTCCCTATGTCCTCCGGTATATCCACTCCATGTGCAATATAATCCGTCAGGACGGTGTAGACCGGAAAGCCATGTTCCATCCAGCGAAGTTGCTCGAGGGATTCCGCCTGTTCGAGTGGCGTGGCTTCCAGGCTGGTTATGGCCTTAAGAACAGACACCGGGTAAGCGTAAATGCCAATATGCTGGTAATAGACCGGGTCGGGCCGGGTCCGCGGAAAAGGGATCACACTCCGGCTGAAATAAAGCGCTTTATTATAATGGTCTCGAACACATTTTACCGTATTTGGACTATTGATCAGGTCCTCTTCCTTGAGTTCTCGCACCAGGGTAAGGATACTGCCAGCCGGAAATTGGGAAATATTTCCGATAAAATCATCGATCAGGCCACCCCGGATCAGCGGTTCATCCCCCTGTATATTGATGCACCAGTCCACGTCACCCAATATGCGGCAAACTTCTTCACACCGTGAGGTCCCGCTGACATGATCGACTCCTGTCATGACCGCCTTTCCTCCAAAATCCCGGACATGGTCAAAAATGCGCGGATCATCGGTGGCTACTACAAGTTGTGACAATTTTGTACTTTGGCTGCATCCCCTGTATACATGTTCGATCATCGATTTGCCCCTGATCAGGGCAAGCGGTTTTCCGGGAAACCGGGTCGACCCGTAGCGGGCAGGTATGATCCCAATGATTCTCATGTTAAAACCGTTAAAACGTTAACTACATATTAAAAATAAATTTAATACTTTTGCTATTCATATTAAAGTAATTATGCAGAGGTTGTTTTTTATCGGATTATTTGTGACCGGAATGACTGGATACATGGTCCAGGTTAAAGCTAATGATTCCTGGATAAAAGATACCATCTACGTAAAGCTGGATGATACCTACGGCAAGTATGTCGAGCACCGGGTGGAAAAAAAACAAACCCTTTTTTCCCTGGCCAAGGCATATGGAATCGCCCTGTATGACGTCTACGACTATAACCCGGCACTGAAAACCCGGATTCTTGCCGTGAATGACCTGCTGCACATCCCCATTTCCAGCGATCACATCATCACCAATGAAACCCAACTCGACCCCAACAAAAAATACAGGCCGGTTTATTATATCATTAAACCCAAAGACAATCTTTTTCGCATCTCCAAATTCTATTTCAATATGGCATTTGACGATGTCGTTACCCGCAACCACCTCACCTCCCATACCATCCGCGTTGGTCAAAAGCTGATGATCGGCTGGTTTGACCCTTCTAAAAAAGAAGAGGGAAATCCGGATTACAAACCCAATATCATTAAAAACGAACAGATCACCCTTGAGCAGAAATGGACGGAGGCCAACCCCAATGCCTTCACCGTTGAGTACAAAGCCCTCAACCTCACGTCCTCCGAATGGGCCAGCACCTATGGCAAAAAAGAAAATCCCTCGGACCGGCTGATCGCCATTGAAAAACCAATAGCCGAGATCAACCTTAAAGAACGTAAAACCGAAGCGGCCGAAAGTCCCGATGCCCTGGCCAATAAAACGACTGAAGCATCCGAACCCTCTGTGACCGGGCTAAAAGGAACCGAAAACAGCCGGTATGTTGAAAAATCGACAACCAAAACCAAAGTATTAAAACGCAGGATGGTTACGCAAAACGGCGTCGCACAATGGGCCAAATCAGGCAATCCGGTGCAGGACCTTTATGTATTGCATCCTACAGCCCCGGTCAATTCCGTGGTAGAGCTGACCAACCCCATGACCCACCGTAAGATTTATGCCAAAGTGCTTTCCCACATGCCCCCTAAACTCTACCCCGATGACGTCAGCATAGTGGTTTCACCGGGTGTTGCAAACCTGCTGGGAGCGATCGACAGCCGCTTTTATGTGAAGCTCCGGTTTGTTGAAGAAACGATCCAGTAACTTTGCATCTGGGATTGCCGGCTCGCACAGCCCGGCAGGCCTTGAATCCAGACAGACATGAAATACGCGGAAAATATACTCAAGACCATCGGTCATACCCCCCTGGTCAGGCTCAATAAAGTATGTGACGAAATGGAAGCCCAGGTTTTTGCCAAAGTGGAAACCTTCAATCCCGGGCATTCGATCAAGGACCGCATGGCCCTCAAAATGATTGACGATGCGGAAGCCGCGAAACGGTTGTCCCCGGGAGGCACCATCATCGAGTGCACTTCCGGCAACACTGGCATGGGACTTGCCCTGGTGGCTGCCGTAAGGGGATACAAATGCATTTTTACCACTACGGATAAACAATCGGCGGAAAAAATAAACCTTCTGAAAGCCTTTGGGGCCGAAGTCATTGTTTGCCCCACCAATGTGGAATCCTCCGATCCCAGGAGTTATTATTCCGTAGCCGAAAGACTGTCCAAACAAATCCCCAATTCATTCTGGTGCAATCAGTACGATAACCTGTCCAACACCCAGGCCCATTTTGAAACCACAGGACCCGAGATCTGGGACCAGACCGATGGAAAAATCACCCACCTCATTGCCGGTGTTGGCACCGGTGGCACCATTTCAGGCGTTGGCCGCTTTCTCAAATCCAAAAACCCCAAGATCAAAATCTGGGGTGTGGACACCTATGGTTCGGCCCTGAAAAAATACCACGAAACCGGTATCCTCGACCCAAAAGAGATCTATCCTTATATTACAGAGGGCATCGGAGAGGACATCATTCCTAAAAATGTGGATTTTTCTGTCATCGACCATTTTGAAAAAGTCACCGATAAGGATGCCGCTCTGGCTGCCCGCAGGCTGGCCCGCGAAGAGGGTCTGCTGATGGGTTATTCTGCCGGTTCGGCCCTGGCCGGATTGTTGCAAATGAAGGATTCGTTGTCAAAAAATGATGTAGTGGTCATTATATTTCACGATCACGGTTCCCGCTATGTGGGCAAGATCTACAATGACGACTGGATGAGGGAGAGGGGCTTCCTTATCGGTG
>CAYOPD010000075.1:0-19922 GCA_964405735.1 uncultured Saprospiraceae bacterium
ATGTGTCCTACCATAGCTTTGAGAAAATTGGATTTCCATCCGCGCCAATCTGCGTAATCTGAGGGAGATCAGATATCCATCAATCTTCAATTGAAGCCCTCTCGTAATAAAGCATGATGGCGCCACAACCAAATGTTTTGGTTTTTACAAGTTTAAGATCCATTCTTTTGCGGATGTTTTTAAACAAGACCAGGCCGCTTCCCAGAACCGTGGGCTGTATTCCAATCTGGTATTCATCGATCAAATCAAGTTGCGATAAAGCCACTATTAAACTCGGGCTGCCCGCTAGAATAGGTCTGCCCGCTTGATGCTTTAGTTCTGATATTTCTTCTTTAATGATCTCTTTTTTTAAGATTGAATTCTTCCAATTCACCGTTTTCAGCGTTCGGGAAAAAACAATCTTTTGAATTTGGTCTATGGCTGCTGCGAAATCATCCATGGGCCTGTTGCCGGAGGGATTTTTTACGACGGAAGGCCAATAACTTTCCATCAGCTGATAGGTTATCCTGCCGTACAAAAGGGTATCCGACTCTTTTAACAGATCGGTATAATGCTGATGTATTTCTTCGTCCGCGATCATGGCTGTGTGGTCGCAAAATCCGTCCAGAGACATGTTGAGGCCTGCAATCAGTTTTCTCATGATTTCATTGATTTTTTAGCAAAGATTAACAAATCCCTGTCCATATCCCTCTCCGTTTATTTTTCTTTGGACCAAATCATTTCAAGACCCGCTGCGGAAAGTAATTCATCCCGAGTCTGCGGGTGCAGATCTTTTTTGTATTTAAAAGACGTTTTAAAATGATTTGAATAGGGATTGGGACTATGATTTAATGATGCCCTTTCAGGGCGATCGAAATGGACATGCCCGACCATCGGGCTATTCGCCCGATGCCCGGGAAATGGTGCCCCTTCAGGGCAAACTCAGTGATTATCGATTGCGATAAATTATTACCTACGGGGACTGATATTCCGAACAGTAGCTATGTCAGGTCGAATCTTAGTTTAGGATGTACCGTATTTATTTCATGACTGAATAAATCAGGAAACATCGGCAAAATGGATATTCAGCACAGGGATCATTCCTTCGGCCCATCGCGGATGAAGATTGGATATTGGGCGGTTCTTCGGGCAAGGATGATGAATGCGTGCTGGTTTGAAACATTTTTCAGGAAAAAATCAACGAACTTGTAATGCAACTTATTTTCCAGCTAACACCAAATTTGTCCACACATAGTCCATAATAGGAACCCCAAAATTGATCATCGATTGGAACGACTATTTCGCCTTCACCGGATAAGGCATCAAAGATGCGTTTCGCTTCGTGCTTATTTTCTGTTTTGACATAGAGCGAAAATCCGTTTTTTGATTCGGAGATTTCTTCATCTGAATCAATCAGGTCAGATCCCATCAGCATGGTTTCATTACTTATGGGTAATGTAACATGCATAATTTGTTCGTCGGTACAATAGGGAAAATTCTGTCTGGCTTCTTGTGGAAGATCCTTGTAACGTCCAAGAAAATCATATTCACCCCCAAAAATGGATTTATAAAACTCAAATGCCCGTTCGCAATTGCCCTGGAAATAGAGGTATACATTTAAGGTTGGCATCACTGCTAAATATTTGTCCTAGTCACAGCCAATTCTATTGCCGAATCGGATCATGTGGCCATCGGGATCTTCCACGAGCATTTCCCGCATATCCCACTCCTTGTTTTCAGGTTGTGAAATGATTTTTGCGCCTTTGTCTTTTATTGTTTTATAATATTCATCTACGTCATCCACTATGATTGCAAGCCAGGTTCCCGGGTTGCCCTGATCATTAAGGCAGAAAAATATTTCTACGTCATCTTTCACTACACCTCCAAAATCAGTGGGGTCACCCCATTCCCAGGAGTGGTCGAAGGCTAAAACTTCCGTATAGTAGTTTAAACTTTTCTTTACATCTTTTGAATAGAGAATGGGATTGGATTTCTCGAATTTCATTGGGTTGCTAAATTAATTATTAATTGGATATCATGGGACGAACTGCCAGGGAAGGCAAAATTTTGGCTCATGCATACCGGTTTTGATTTTATAGAGACAGGATGCATTAGGCTGTTTGTAACAAACCACTTCAACTCCGGTTTCGCAAGGAAAGTGTTGTAGCTCTTCTGTCCAAACCGGATGTTTAGAAAATTGGGACTGCACCGAAAGAAGCAGACATTCCTAAAAGGCATTTGATTGTCCGGGGGTCTTCTGATAGTGGTAATTTGATTTTCACTTCCTCACCGCCTTCAACTCCTCAAAAAAGATATCATCGTTCGGCACATCAAATTCAAGTCCTTTTACTTTCAGGTTGTTGTCCAGGACAAAACGAACCGAACCAAACTGAAACCAGGCCTGAGGTTTATCCCATACCAGTTCATACACATCGTAATGCCAATGACGCAGGCTGGCTGAGAAATCGGGTGTATGTTCAAAATTTATATTTAACTGGCCATTATTATTGGTAACGTTGATATTCCCGTAAATGTCTGCGTGATAGGTACCCGCATATTGGTCTGCGGTCAAAGTGGCCTGGGTGCCCATGACCCTGGCTTTTTTACGGTCGGCAATGCGTGTATCGGATTTTTTATTCTGGTCCATGTTTTCAAGCTGTTCTTTGGACCAGTCACGGGATGCCTTGCCGAGGAAGGCGTCAAAGGTATAGTTAGGCAGGGCGCCCAGTGGAGCCTGTAATCCGTTGGTCAGAAGGATGAATCCCAGGTTTTCTTCCGGCAGCATCTGGATAGAAGAGATCATGCCGTCATATCCTCCGGTATGGCCTACCCGCATCCTGCCATGATAATCTGAAATACCCCATCCGAGGGCATAACCGCGGAAATGGGTCAGGGCATTTTTTTCAGTATGGTCGACCGGAAAATTGTTGTGAGGTGTCCAGAGTATATTCCTTGAATTTTTGTTCAGGAGAGTATCTTTTCCCCAGATCCCGTGGTTCATATTAAAAATCAGCCATTGGGAAAGGTCTTTCACACTGGAGATCAGGCCACCGGTTGCAGCCACGGTTTCCCAATCCACCCAGGGAATGGGCCGGTTTTGATCATTCAGGAGCTCGTGTGGGGTGGCCACATTGGTCATGCCGGGAAGGAAGCGTGTGGCATATACGGTGCGGGACATGTTGAGTGGCTTCAGGATTTTTTCCATGATGTATTCGCCCCAGGTTTTTCCAGTAACTGTTTTGATGACCTCCCCTGCTGTGACATACATCACATTGCTGTATCCGTATCCCGACCTGAAATCATAGGCCTTTGGGAGGTATTTGAGCCGCCGGATGATTTCTTCGGCGGTTAGATCCGAGCGGTACCAGATCACATCCCCGCTGAAGGTGCCAAGTCCGACCCGGTGGCAAAGCAGGTCGCGGATGGTGGTTTCATCGCTGACGTACCGGTCATACAATTCAAAATAGGGAAGGTATTTCTTTACTTTATCGTTCCAGTTGATTTTTCCTTCCTGCACCAGCATGGCAATGGCGGCTGTGGTGAAGGCTTTGGAATTGGAGGCAATGGCATAGAGGGTATTTTCATCGGGCGGTTGATTTTTTCCTACCTCCATGGTGCCGTAGCCTTTGGCAAAAATCAGTTTGCCGTCTTTCACGATGCCGATGCTCATGCCAGGTACATTCCAGTCCTTTAAGGCTTTTTGGTAGTAGGCGTCCAGTTTGATGAGGTCGGCCTGAGCGCGCAAGGTTAGGTATGATAAAAGTAGGAAGGCGATCAAAAGGAGGGATTTTCCCGTCAGGGTCTCAATGAATTTTTTCATAAGTCATCGATTTATTAACCGATGTAAGATATTTTATTTCTTTGTTTTCTCACAAAGGTGTTCAATGGGTTTCCCACTGGGATTTCCCGCAACGACACAAAGAGCACCAATAAATATATCTCCATTACAGGGTTCTTTTGGGGTCCTCGTCTCTTCGTGGAAGCCATTTGAGCAATCTGGTTGGAACCATATTAGTGGAGTCGTGGGTACGAGCCGCGGGAAACCCTCAGCCGGCTGACAGGATCATCTCCAGTTCACTCAACATCATCGCAGTCGCACCCCAGATGACCATACCATGCATTTCATACACCGGCACCTTTTCCAGCACCAGGGAAGACAACACGGGTATATCCTTTGTGGTCTTCAACTCGGAATTGAACAATAAGTCGAGATCCAGTTCGATCAATTCATCGACCTCGTCCGGCTGTATGTTGAAACCCGGATCCTTTTCACTCCATGCAATGATAGGATATACATGAAAATTGGACACGGGGATGTACAATGGGGTGAGGCTGCCCAGGACCTCCAGGGCTGCATCGACTCCTATTTCTTCCCTGGCTTCCCGCAGAGCGGTTTGGACGGGGCTGTCTTCAAAAGATTCCATCTTGCCTCCGGGAAAACTGATCTGGCCGCTGTGCCGGTCGTTCTCCATGGTCTGCCGCCGGATCAGGCTCAGAAAGGCCCGGTCCAGTTTGGAATAGAACAGAATCAGCACGGCAGCTTTGCGGGCAGTATCCGGTATGGGAGAATCGATATATCTGCCGGGAACGGCCATGCGGCGATGGGCGATAAGGCCTGGCAAAGGCCGGTCCAGGGCCTGGATCAAGCGGGTTTTTAATTCATAGGCTTGCATTTGCAGGGATTACAACTGCAAAGGTAAGGCATGGGCAATACGCAAAAGTTTTCGTTCATCCCATTGTTTAGCCACAAGCTGGGTGCCGATCGGCAGGCCTTGTGTATTCTTCCCGGTAGGAATTGAAATGCCCGGAAGGCCGGCCACATTGGCCATGACGGTAAAAATATCAGCCAGGTAAACCGATACCGGATCATCTAATTTTTCACCAATCTTCCAGGGCAGGGTGGGGGATACAGGCATCACCAGGGCATCGTATTGCCGAAACAATTCATCCAGCCGGTTGCGGACCAGGCGCCTGACCTTTTGCGCTTTCTGATAATAGGCATCGTAAAAGCCCGCGCTCAATACATAGGTGCCCAGCAGGATCCGGCGTTTGACTTCGGTGCCGAAACCCCGGGTGCGGGTCTTTTTATACAGTTGTTCCAGTGTGGTGGCGTCATCGGCCCGGTATCCATAACGGATGCCGTCGTACCGCGAGAGGTTGGAAGAGGCCTCCGCGGTGGTCATCACATAATAAGCCGGGATCACATAATCCAGCCAATCCAGGGCGACAGGTTCAAGTTCAAAGCCCGCCGTTTTCCAGGATTCTATCGTCTGATGGTAATTATCCAAAATCGCGGGATCCATAGCCTCTTTAAAATGCCGGATGTCCAGGTAAGCCAGCCTTGTTTTGTTCAGCGTATTCAAATCTTCAGAATAATTTTCACGTTCCACCTGACTCATACTAGCATCGTAACCGTCATAACCGGCGGTGACTTCCAGGAGCAAGGCGGCATCGTATACCGAACGGGTCAGGAAACCGGCCTGGTCAAAGGAAGAAGCATAGGCGATCAAGCCATGTCTTGAAATACTGCCATAACCCGGTTTGAAGCCGACCAGCCCGCAGAATGCAGCCGGTTGTCTGACACTACCTCCGGTATCCGTGCCAAGAGATGCCCAGCAGGTATCGCTGGCCACACTGGTGGCGCTGCCACCGGAGGATCCTCCCGGTATGCGCCCGGGATCAAATGGGTTTTTTACCGGGCCGTAGCGCGAGTTCTCATTGGACGAGCCCATGGCAAATTCATCGCATTGCACACGGCCGACCAGGATGGCATCTTCAGCCAATACCCTTTCGATCACCGTAGCATTGAACAGGGCTTTATACCCTTCGAGGATATTCGATGAAGCGGTAAGGGCATGGCCTTTATAACTGATGATGTCCTTGTGGGAGAGGATCAGGCCGAATAATTTGCCCAGAGGCTGATGGGTCCTGATTTTTTCATCCAGGAGCGCAGCAGCTTCCAAAGCTTCTTTCGCATAGACTTCGATGTATTGATTGAGGTCCCTGGTAAAATCAATATTTGTTAAAAAATGACGCACCAGGCCGCTGACGGTTAGTTGGCCTCCCCGCAATGCCTGCTGAAGCTGATGGAGATCCTTGTAAGCAGTGGTCATAGTCCGGGCTTCTTTATTTTTTCAATCAGCTCCCGGACCTCCAGTTTTTCCTGGTTGCCGCTTTCCATGTCTTTTACGGAGAGTTTGCCGGTATTCCTTTCTTCTTCGCCAATGATCACGACATAAGGAACTTTAAGGTCATTGGCATATTTCATGGACTTGTTCATTTTTACAAGTTCGGGGTATTGGTCGGCGGCAATTTCTGCGTTGCGAAGCGTTTGGGTGATTCGGATCCCGTATTCCATGGAATTTGGATCCAGGGCAATGACGAGCGCCTGAAGACTTCCTCCAATGTTTTTTGGGAAAAGATCCATGGTTTCCATCACATCGAAGATTCTCTCAGCGCCAAACGAGATGCCTACACCGGGTACATCGGGCATACCGAATGAGCCGGTCAGGTTATCGTACCTGCCTCCGCCGCCCAGACTGCCCATAGCTGCGTTTTTGGCCACGACCTCTACAATAAAACCGGTATAATAACTCAGTCCCCTGGCAAGGGCCGGGTCAAACCGGATTTGCTGCTGCAGGTTATAACCTTCGAGCATAGAAAAAATCACAGTCAGGTCGTCGATGCCTTTTTTGCCTGAGGCCGTTCCCGACAATGCCGGAGCCAACGATTCCAGGGTGGTGGATTTGATCAGATGCAATACGTTGGTAGCCGCTTCAGGGCTTATGCCCCTTTTTAACATCTCTTCGTGCACGGCGGCTTCACCGATCTTGTCCAGTTTATCGATGCATACGGTCATGTCCACAAAATGGTCGGCGATCCCGGAAGCTTCCGCGATTCCTGCGAGGATGGCCCGGTGATTGACATGGATGGAAACATCGATGCCCAGGCGAGTGAAAACCTCCGAATAAATGGACAACAGATCGGCCTCGTACAGGAGCGATTTGGATCCTACCACATCACAATCGCACTGATAAAATTCCTGGTACCTGCCTTTCTGCGGGCGGTCGGCCCTCCAGACCGGCTGAATCTGGTATCGTTTGAAAGGGAAGGAGATCTTGTCGCGGTTCATGACCACAAATCGCGCAAAGGGTACAGTGAGGTCATAACGCAAGCCCCTTTTGGCAATGCTGCCGGCCAGTTTGAATGAATCTTTTTGCTCAAGCGCTGAAACATCGGCTTCGTCAAGGAAATTGCCGCTGTTGAGGATTTTAAACAAAAGCCGGTCTCCCTCTTCCCCGTATTTGCCCGTCAGGGTTTGCATCAGTTCGAGGGATGGGGTTTCAATGGGCACAAAGCCGTGGCGCAGAAAAACCTCCTCGAGGATGCCAAAAAGGTATTTTCTTTTCATCACCTCCAGAGGTAAAAAATCACGGGTGCCTTTGGGGAGGGAGGGTTTAGTCATTGGCCTGAATTGAACAATAATTTAAGAGGTCTGATGATGTCAAAATATCAATAAATGCATGAGTTATTCACCCTACCTCACCGGGAGTATTTTTTAATTTGTTCTGCGTATTCTGCCATGCCCCATTCGGCTACTTCCTTATTTTCCGGATCATGGCCATATTTTTTAAGGCCATCCGCAAATGCCTTTTTTTTCTCTTCATGAAAAAATAAAGAAAGTGCTTTCTCCAAAACCATATGTTCAGGGATACCATGTTTTGTAGCGTATTGTTCAATTTTTTCTATCAGCTCTAAGGGTATGTTGTTGGCAAATACATAGGATTTTGACATAGTTCATATTTAAACATCCAAATGCAAATATATTTAGAAAATACTTGCGGCCTGCTTGCCCTATGCAATGGGATCCCTTTGAAATACCTCCAGAACCGGCTTCAGATGGCGCTGAACTGCCTCAAAAACCGGACATCGTTTTCAAACAGCATGCGGATATCCGGAACATTGTATTTGAGAAGGACCTGCCTTTCTATCCCCATACCAAAAGCAAAACCGGAGTATTTTTCGGGATCGATCCCGCAGTTGACCAGGACGGCCGGGTCCACCATTCCGCATCCGAGGATCTCCAGCCAGCCTGTGCCTTTGGTGATCCGGTGGGCCGTTTCATCCGCCAGGCCATAATACACGTCCATCTCGGCGCTGGGTTCCGTGAAAGGGAAAAAAGAAGGCCTGAGCCTGATCTTGACATCCGGGCCATATTGTTCACGTGCATAATATAAAAGGGTTTGTTTCATATCGGCGAAAGAAACTCCTTCGTCAATATAAAGTCCCTCGACCTGGTGAAACTGGCAATGGGACCTTGCGGAAACCGTTTCATTTCGGTAAACACGCCCCGGCGCAATGATGCGTATGGGTGGCTTTTCACGGGTCATGACCCGGGCCTGTACCGGGGAAGTGTGGGTCCGCAACAGGTATTGGTTGGAGTCTTTGATATAAAAAGTATCCTGCATATCCCGGGCCGGATGATCGTCGGGGGTATTCAGGGCGGTAAAATTATGCCAGTCATCCTCTATCTCGCGGTCCTCAGCAATTGTAAACCCAATCCTTTTGAAAATATCGATGACCTGGTTCATCACCAGGGATACCGGGTGCCGGGAGCCCAGGGGCATTGGATAACCGGGTGCGCTGAGATCGACTTCTGTTTTTTTGGCCTTGCCCGCACCTGAATATGTTTGCTGGAATCGCTGGAACAGCGATTCCGCTTTTAGTTTTACCTGATTGAGGAGCATGCCCGCTTCCTTACGGTTTTCCGCGGGTATTTCTTTTAAATAGCCGGAAAGGTCTTTAAGGAGGCCCTTGGTGCCCAGGTATTTGATCCGGAATTGCTCCAGGCTTTCCGATGAATCGATCTCCACCTGGTCCATTCCTTGGTCAACCTCCAAAAACCGGTCACGGATGCTGTTCCAGTCTGTGTTTGTCATAGGGTAAAAGTAAGGAGAAAAGGAGAAAGGGAGAAAGGGAGAAAGGGAGGAAGGGAGGAAGGGAGGAAGGGAGGAAGGGAGGAAGGGAGGAAAGGTATAAGGCGAAAGGGTAAAGGCGAAGGGAGAAAAATGCAGGACCTCACCCCTCATCCCTCACCCCTCATCCCTCAATACGCCCCATGATACCTCCTCAAGAACCATTCAGCGCTAAGCATCAGGGCGAGGAGGGCGAATAACCAGCGGAAATTGATGATGGGATAAGTGCGCTGGCTGCTGTACTGGACCGGCTTGATGGAATTTTTTTGGGATAATTCGTCTTGGAGGCTGCTGAGTTGTTCAGGGAAAAGGGCTTTGCCGTCTTGCTGAGCGGCCAGGAGGCGGAGCAGGTTGTGGTCGGCAGTGCTTTGATAAGTTTCAAGTTGGATTTTCTGAACAATAAAACTACCTTTTACTTCCTGCCGGCCGCCACCGGTACTGGTATATGCGGTATAGGTATAATTACCCGGAGCGAAAAGACCGGCGTCGAGGGTATAAGCGCGCTCCGTTTTGTTGAAGGTGAACTGGTATTCCTTCCGGTCGGGTGAAAGAATGGTCATAAAAACCTCATCGGTATTGATCGGTTCATACGAATCGTTGAATATCTGGGCATCAAAGACGACGCGCTGGTTTTCAAGATATACTTTTTGCGGGGAGACCACCCTGAACTTCCTTTTGTCTTCCTTGATGCCGATGTATTGGACTACTTTCCTGACCAGGTCGTCCAGCATGTCGAAATTTTTATTCTCCAGGTAGTTGAAATAACGCCATTTCCAGATGCCTTCGGCAGCGAAGATCCCCGTGCGTATGCCCTGGTCTTCGCCGATCATCAGCAGCGGGTAACTGGTGATGATATTGCCAATCTTTTGATTCATCAGGATATGTGCACCTGCCGAAGCGGTATATTCTCCAAAGGGGGCGGATACAGGGGGAAAATTCCGAAAAAATTCTTTCCAGGAGGGATCCGGAGTAAACAGGCTGAAGGATTCGCGAACCTCGGCGCTCACTTCATTGGTATTTCTGCCATCGCCGGTGATGCGCAATAAGGTCTGGCTGGTATTGAACCGCAAAGGATCCGACTGGCCACCGAGGATGAATACCCTGGGTTTCTGGCTGGCGTTTAATTCCCTGATCACGGGAGCGAGATCAAAGGTTTTGGATGGCAGTTGATGAAAAACCACCATGGAATAATCGGCCCATTTGCCTGTAAAATTTCCTGCAATCGCGGTTTCGGTGATATAATTTTTATTGCCTTCAAGGATCTTTTTGAGAACGGCGAGGTCGGGATGCGGACTTGCTGCGAGAATGAGGATTTTTTGCCGGGCATCGAGGATGTCCACAAAAATATCCCTGGCGTTGTTCTCCACGGCATATTCATTGTTCAGGACTGAAGCACGAACGACAAAGTGCGCGGTACCCGCTTTGCCTGCATCCAGGACAAACCGGTGGGTATGGTGCCAGTCACCTGAATTGATATTGAGGAGTTCCGTTTGCAGCAATTGTTCCTGCCCGTTTTCCACCCGGAAAACCCGGAGGTTGGTTCTTTCGCCATTGCACTGCGATGCTTTGAGCTCGACCTGCACTTCGAACCGGTCGCCGAGATATACAATGCTGTTGTGCAATACACGCTGGATGGACAGGTCCCGCTTGATGGTGGAATCACCCATAAGCACGGTATATACCGGCACGGCGAGGGAAGGATGGGAATATAAAGGATTGCTGCCCTGGTTGTAATTGCCATCGGTGGCAAGAATAATGGCTCCGAGATTCTGGCCTGCGGTCTGGTTCTGAATATAATCCAGGGCAGAACTGATATCAGTGGCTCTTTCTGAAAAATCCACTGCTCCCTGCTCTATTACTTTTTCTCCAAAGGTGAATGAAAGAAGATCAAATTGGGAAGAGAGGGATTCTTCCAGGGCCTTTTTGTCAGCAAGGTAGCGGCTTTGTTTTTCTTTAATCCAGTTGCTTGCCAGGGATTGTGAATTATCCTGGGCGAAGACGATGACGGGTTTTTTAATTTCAGTGACTACGGATTTAAAGAGAGGTGCCAGGATAAGGTATAATAAAATACCGGTGGCGATACTGCGAAAAAGATACATCAATATTTTCCAGGCCGGATGGATGGAAGAAAAGGACTTATCCCTGAAATAGAGAATCGACCAGAACAGCAATCCTGTGCCGAAACATAAAATCCAGATTAAGGCAGGGGAAATGCTCATTTGTACAGAAAACAAAATAGGACTGCGGTCGGAATCAATTGTTGCAAAGATGAAGAAATATCCATGATATTTGTTTGGTCTTCGTCCGAAATTGAATTAAAAACGTTTTAAAAAAACCATGAAGAAATCCATTTTTCTTGTTTTTGTTATGGTCCTGTTAAATTCCATTGCCTTGCAGGCTTCCATGATCCTGATCCCAATGGACCCTAACCAAAAAAACCACCTGAAGGCTTATGGGATGACCTATTGGGTACTTCAGCAAAAGGGTGAAGCATACTGGCTCCTGAATTATTTTGGGGGAAGTTTTGCTTTTGAGTACCGTCCGGAATACGAAAAGGAATGCAAGACCCGGGGCATTACTTACCAGGTGATTCCCAATGCCGCATTCAACCAGATCCTGGCAGAAATTTCCAATCCGGAAGTCAACCAGGATGCCATCAAACTGGAGGTGGCTCCCAAGATAGCCGTATATACTCCAGAATTTGACCATGAAGGCAACCGCGTCCAGCCCTGGGACGATGCCGTGATGCTTGCCCTTACGTATGCGGAAATACCTTTTGATAAAATTTATGATGAAGCGGTCCTCAGCGATAAATTGGCCAAATACGACTGGCTCCACCTTCACCATGAAGATTTTACGGGTCAATACGGCCGGTTTTATTCCGGCAACCATACCGCGCCATGGTACAGGCAACATGTCCGGGAATCGGAAGAAACAGCCAAAAAACTTGGATTTAAGAAAGTATCCCAGCTGAAACTCGCAGTCGTCAAACGCATCCACGATTACCTGCTTGGAGGTGGTTTCTTATTTGCCATGTGCAGCGCGACCGATACCTATGATATTGCCATGGCTGCCGATGGGGTAGACATCTGTGCCGAGGTTTTTGACGGTGACCCCATGGACGGGGATTGCCAGGAAAGGCTCGACTTCAGTAAAACCCTGGCCTTCCGGAATTTCAGGATCATGAAAAATCCTTTTGACAATGAGTTCAGCTCCATTGACAACAATGGCCGGAAAGTAAACCCTCAGAACGATTATTTCACCCTTTTTGATTTTAGCGCTAAATGGGACCCGGTACCCACCATGCTCACCCAAAACCATACCCGTACCGTAAAAGGATTTATGGGCCAGACAACCGCCTTTGTGAAAGATTATATCCGCCCGGATGTTTTGATCCTTGGGGAAAATAAATCCATGAACGAGGTCCGCTATATCCACGGTACCCGGGGACAGGGGACCTGGTCGTTTTACGGGGGCCATGATCCGGAGGATTACCGCCATTTTATCAATGACCCGGATACCGATCTCAACCTGCACCCTAACAGCCCCGGGTACCGCCTGATCCTCAATAATATCCTGTTTCCTGCCGCGAAAAAGAAAGAGCGGAAAACCTGATCCTGCGTCGTCAATACCTGGGAGAAATTCGTGGAAATTCTTATTACCTTTTCGGCCTAAACCAATTGATTATGATACGCAGCAAAGTTGCAGGTATCGGTATTTACCTCCCGGAAAAGGTGGTGACCAATCACGACCTGGAGCGGGTCATGGATACCTCCGATGAATGGATTCAGGAGCGGACAGGGATACAGGAACGCCGGTATGCAAAAAAACACGAAGAATCCACCTCCACGATGGGGGCCATCGCCGCCCGGCGTGCCATGGATGATGCAGGCCTTGAACCGGCCGATATCGATTTTGTGATCTTCGCAACCCTGAGCCCGGATTATTTTTTTCCGGGTTGCGGGGTACTCCTCCAGAGAGCGCTGAAACTGGGCGATGTCGGTGCGCTGGATGTCCGGAACCAATGCAGCGGATTTATATATGGCCTTTCCGTAGCAGATCAGTTTATCCGGTCCGGCATGTATAAAAATATTCTCCTGGTAGGTGCTGAATTCCACTCAGCCGGGCTTGATTTTACCACCCGGGGCCGCAATGTGACGGTCATTTTTGGTGATGGAGCAGGGGCCCTGGTACTTCAGCCCTCCACCGACCAGGACAGCATGATCCTGTCCACCCACCTTCACAGCAATGGCGCCCATGCTGAATCGCTGGCCTACATCAACCCGGGTTGCCATGGGGGCGTTCATCTTGGGACGGAAAGGTTCGGTTATCCCAATCAGGAATTCGGGGGTGCCTTCCTGACCCAGAAAATGATAGAGGATGAAGATTATTATCCGAATATGGATGGCCAGGCCGTTTTTAAATCCGCCGTGGTTAAATTCCCAGAGGTCATTCAGGAGGCCCTGGATGCCAATGGCTACCAGGTTTCCGACCTGGACATGCTCATCCCCCACCAGGCCAATTTGCGCATCAGTCAGTTTATCCAGAAAAAACTGGGCCTCCGTGACGACCAGGTCTATAACAACATCATGAGGTATGGCAATACGACCGCGGCTTCCATACCGATCGCGCTCTATGAAGCCGTTAAAGAGGAGAAAGTAAAAAAATCCAACCTGGTGTGCCTCGCTTCGTTCGGCAGTGGTTTCACCTGGGGCTCTGCTCTTTTAAAATGGTAAAATAAAATGGTTGATATATTGGCAATCGGGGTGCATCCCGATGATATCGAGTTGTCCTGCAGCGGTTACCTGCTCAAAGAAATCCATGCCGGGCGTAAAGTAGCCCTGCTCGATCTGACACAGGGTGAACTGGGAACCCGGGGAAATGTCCAGATCCGAAGAAAAGAAGCCATGGAAGCTGCGAAGAAAATGGGTGCCCTGTCGAGAGAGATTCTCAATCTGGGCGATGGTTTTTTCGACAACAACAAAAAAGCCATCGAACCTATCATCGTAAAGATCCGCAAGTGGAGGCCTTCCATCATCCTGGCCAATGCAATAGAAGACCGCCACCCCGATCATGGGCGGGCAGCCGAACTGGTAGCCCGGGCCGCTTACCTCTCGGGCTTGCGAAAGATAGAAACCACGCACAACGGCAAAAAGCAACAAGCCTGGAGGCCGCAGGCCGTTTATCACTATATCCAGGATTACCCGCTGAAACCCGACCTGGTCGTTGATATCACTGGTTTTCTGGACCAGAAGATGGATTTGATCCAGACTTTCAAATCCCAGTTTTACGATCCCGCTTCCCTGGAGCCGGACACACCCATTTCGTCGGCGGATTTCCTCGATTTCCAGGTAGCCCGGGCCCGGGTTTACGGCAAATACATCTCCGTAAAATTCGCGGAAGGATTCATGGTTGCCCGACCGGTTGGCGTATCGAGCCTGCTTCCCCTGAAATAATTTATAAAAAGTTTAACCTCAGCGTGCAACCAAAAAAGGGGTCTGGGACCTTTACTTAGGAAAGACCAGAATATATCGTTTCCGACAAAGTCATAGAAGGATGCCGCCGGGGCAGGCGGGAGGATCAGCATACATTGTATGAAATGCTGAAGGACAGGATGTTCGGGATGTGCCTGAGGTACAGCCACAGCCGGGAAGACGCAGAGGATATTCTGCAGGATGGTTTTATCGCGGTCTTCAGGGATTTTAAACAATATAAAGGCGATGGCCCGGTGGAAGCGTGGGTGAGGAGGGTTATCCTGAATACAGCCCTCCGTCACCTGAGAAATCAGGCTAAAAATATTTTTATTCAACAGGAAAACCAGGAAAACCACGTATCGGATGAAACCAGCGAAGAGGAACACTTTGATAAAGAGATGATGGTCCAGTATCTCTTGCAAACAATCCAGCAAATGCCACCGGGATTCCGCACGGTCCTGAACTTATATGTACTTGAGGGCCATTCCCATGACCAGGTTGCCGGCTTGCTGGGCATCAGCCCCGGCACTTCAAAATCACAATTAAACCGGGCAAAGGAATACCTGAGAAAGGCCATGGCCCGGACCCTTCAATCTAAAGGTTAGCGTATGGAAAAAAAATTACCTGAAGACCACCTGGAACGCTTCCTGCGAAACTCCTTCGAAAAATTCGGAGATAGCCCTTCGCCAAAAGTGTGGGACCGGATTGAGGCTGGCTTGGGAGGGCAACCTTCGGTGATTACCCGCCGCATGCCCGGATTGATCTGGACAGCAGCAGCCAGTATAGTAGCCATCCTGGGCATCGTGGTATTTATCCTGGCCCGTGCCAACCAGGAATTGAAAGCTGAACTCAAACAGGTGCAAACCCTTGCTCAGAAAAATGAAGGGTATGAACTGAATGAAAAGAAAACGGAGAATGCAGAAAATAGGACAAAAGAAGAAAGAGGGGTAATGGAAAATGAAGCGAATGAAAGAAATGAAAACATTGAAAGGAATGATGCCCTAAAAGTCGATAGGCCCTTGAGCGCCGGAAATTTTTTGCCCGATTCAAAAAACAAGGCATCCTACCCACGGCTTAGCAAAAATGACCTGGCGATCCGGGGCACTGAAAAAAGAACGGATCCAGGGAACAAGGATAGAACAAGTAAACCGTTGCCTGCAACTCAACTGGCTGAACCAACTGTGGATAAAATCCAGACCGTTCGGGAAAAGCAGTCATCGGCATTAAAAACCTTGGATCCGAAGGAGCTTCATGAATCGTCTTTTAATCAGGAGCGGATCAGGTCTGGTAGCCTGGACCAAATTGCTTTGCAGGAACTGGCGATCGACAACAATTTCGTTCTTCCGGCAGCTGATCTTGACTTTATTTCTGTCGCTGGGAAGCCTGCCGGCCGCAGCACACTTGGACTCACGGGTGGGCTATTATCCGAAAGGGGCACGGTCAAACCGCTCAGGCCATTCGATCCAAGAGATGCTGAACAGGAAAAGAACACCTACCATTCCATGAACTCCTGGCAGGCGGGCCTTGAGCTGGAGAGGACCCTGGGCCGCTACTTCAGTATTACGGGAGGAGTGAATTTTAAACATTTGGAGTTCGTCAATGAAATCAATCATACCCTGACTTTCCGAAACAGGGAACAACATAAACCCGGCCGGCCTCCCCATCAGCATGATTTCAGGTACCGGATGCATGGGCCTACCGGTGTATCGGAGTTTGAAATCAACTCTGAACAACTTGACAGCAGGGCAACCATCGATGACTCCGAAATGATTAAAGTCAATATTGTGGACCAAAGTGCCTTGAATTACCTGAGTATTCCAGTCACGGCCGGATATCATTTTCACCTGGGCAGATGGCAGGCCTTTGCGAAGGCCGGTATTCAATCCGATTTCCTGATCGGCAGGTCAGTGGATGACCCGGTGGTCAGGATAACACATCCTCAGCTCGCCCTGAAAAATAATAAACCGCTATTGAGCAACAGCCCCAGCCATACGATCGGTTTTAACGGCCTGGTGCAGGCCGGCGTAAAATACCGGTTGGCTTCTCAGTGGGGCCTTCAATTGAATCCTTCATGGTTGGTCCCCCTGACCCGGAGGGATCCCCATATCCAGTCCAATGCCCAGGCCTTCAGCTTCCAGGCAGGACTGACCTATACATTCGCTTCCCTTTAAAAAGAAATTAACAAGCTTTTAATATTCATTTCGTGCAACGCTTGGCGCAGAAAAGCACCACATATTAAAACCAAGGAGTTTGCTGAAATTCTACCTAAAAATTTTAAACCATGAGTAAGTCGATTTTTAAAAGTTTGTTACTGGCTTTGATAGCCGGATTTGTCACTTTTTCCGCCTGCAATACCGAGGACCTGAGTTCCGACGTGATCGGAAATGTGGAGGCATTGACCGATGAATCAACCTTTGCGCTGGAACAAAGGGGCAACCTGGGCAGGCATGGATGTTATGACCTGGTTTTCCCACTGAGCATCGTTTTCAGTGATGGTTCCAGGGTGCTGGTAACCGGCCAGGATTCGCTGCGCCACGCGATCCGGGCCTGGCATATTGCCAATGGTGGAACCAAGCATGAAAAACCGGATTTTGCCTTTCCCATTCAGGTCATTGCCGAAGATGGTTCCATCATCGATGTGGCAGATAAGGCTGCCTTGTCCATGTTGCGTGAGGCCTGCCGTAAAACCCATCTGGATTCCCTGTGTCGCCGGGATTCCTTACACCATGGAGGCTTCCCGAAGCACGACACCCTTTGTTTTACCCTGGTATTCCCAATTCAGGTCACTAAAGCTGACGGGACCGTCATCACCATCAACAACCATGAGGAACTCAAAGCCCAAACCAGGGATGAACATAAAAGTGGCCGGGGACATGGGAGAAAACACGGATTGACCAATCAATTTCAATTGGTCTTTCCGGTAACCGTCAAAAAATCCGATGGGAGCACGCTCACGGTCAATTCCAAGGAGGAATTCAAAGCTCTTCGAGAAGGTTGCTGATTAAAAGTCAATGATAGAGTAGAGTTATTTTTCATATCAATGTAGCATTAATGAACGGGCTCCTGGAAGCAGGGGCCTGTTTTAGTTTGTCAGTTAATCAGTTTGTCAGTTGTCAGTTAATCAGTTAGTCAGTGGTCAGTAGTCAGTAGTCAGGAGTCAGGTTGCTAACCTCAATGCCCTCAAACCGGTTTACACAAACGGAAGGGCTGGCTTTCTTAGAAATAAAACCGTAGTCCTAAAACAATTTGACAATTTGACAATTCCACATTCAGAAGCTTCGGAACAACAACTACTTTCCTTCCAACCTGTTCACATAATCCACCGAACCCAGTCTGAAGCGGATGGCTTGGCTTACTTGTTTATCCAACTTCAGTTCCCATTTACAAAAAATACCGAGATCGTCGTAATGGTTATAGGGCGATCTGAATGGTTGTAGGGGCGGTTTGGTTACCGGTTTGAGCACTGCTTCCCTGAGCTGAAAGGAAGAACCATAATAAAAACGGATTTGCAGTGAATCCATGGTCCTGATGGAAGCAAGGGCAAGGCCCTGACAATACCCTATTCCCGGGCGAAGCAGGAAGCACAGGATCACCAGGCCGGCAAGCTTCATCTCAGGCGGGTTTGTTTTTAAGTATCCCTTCGATTTCCTTGAGTTCCTGTTTGGTGAATGACAGGTTTTTAAGGGCGCAGATGCTGTCAATCAACTGGCGCGGACTGCTTGCTCCCACCAGCACGGATGTGATGCGGGGATCTTTAAGCAACCATGCCACGGCCATCTGGGCCATAGACTGATCCCTTTTTAAAGCCAGTTCATTGAGCCGGGTGACCTTGGACAGGACTTCGGCGTTTATTTTTTCTTTGGTGAGGTAGCGGGCGTCTTTTACGGCGCGGGAATCTTTCGGGAATCCTTTTAAATATTTATCCGTAAGAATACCTTGTTCCAGCGGGGAAAAAGCAATGGCACCGATCCCTTTTTTCTCCAGTTCAGTGAGCAGGCCGGTTTCCACCCAGCGGTCCATCATGCTGTAACGGGGCTGATGGATCAACAGGGGAGTGCCCATGGCCCTCAGGATATCATAGGCTTTGGCGGTATCCTGCGCATTGTATTGGGAAATGCCTGCATATAGCGCTTTTCCCTGGCGTACCAGGTGGTCCAGGGCGCCCATAGTTTCTTCCAGCGGGGTGTCCGGGTCACGGCGATGGGAATAAAAGATATCCACATAATCCAGGCCCATTCGCTGAAGGCTCTGGTCACAACTTGCGATGAGGTATTTTCTGGAACCCAGGTTGCCATAAGGGCCCGGCCACATATCCCAGCCGGCTTTGCTGGAGATGATGAGTTCGTCCCGGTAAGGCTTCCAGTCCTGTTTGTAGAGTTTACCAAAATTTTCTTCAGCGGCGCCGAAGGGAGGGCCGTAATTGTTGGCCAGGTCAAAGTGGGTAATGCCCTGGTCAAAAGCCGTGCGAAGGATATTCCTTCCGTTTTCCAGGTCATCGGTATGGCCGAAATTATGCCATAAACCGATGGAGATCATGGGCAGTTGGATGCCGCTGCGGCCGCACCTCCGGTATAACATCCGGTCGTACCGGTTTTCGTTGGCCCGGTAATACCCCGGATCGTATTTGTCGTTTATTTTCATCTGTTTTTATTCGTTGGAAACTTAAGATTCAGATAGTACAACTTTAGGCGAGGACGCCTAAAGTAACCACTTGCACTAAACCGGTATACCATCTTTAGAATTTTGACCAGCACCATCCGAAGTACTGTCCTATCGCGCATAAAATTAATTTTTTTAACTTTAAGGCCGGATCGAAAATGACAGGCTATGAAAAAATCGATATACCTTTTCTTTTTTGTATTAAGTTTTGTTAACGCAGTATCAGGACAGACCGAAAAAGGCACCTGGTTATTGGGTGGGAACGCCGCTTATCAGCGGTCCAGCGGCAAAGGTACCTTGTTTCTGAGTCCATCTATCGGATACTTCCTTATCGATCATGTGGCGGGTGGGGCACAACTCAACCTGATTGCCATTACCGGTTCCACGTCCTGGAATCTTGGACCTTTTGCAAAATATTATTTTTATGGGGATGAGCGGGGTCGTTTTTATGCAAGTTTAGGCCTGAATATAGGCGATGCTCCCGGCTCCAATTTTGACACCGGCTACAGTTTTGGCGGTGGTTATGCCATATTCCTAAATACCAGCATTTCTGTAGACCTGGGAGTGCAATACCTGAGGGCTGGGTCCTCTGAAGGAATTTTCAGCTTGGGAGCCGGATTCCAGATTCATTTCAACAACCTTCGAGATTAAAATTAAGGGGATTAAGGGGACGTGCATTCCCAGGATTTTGCGAATATCCAATTTTGAAGTAATTTAGGAAGATAAACCCCAATTTTTATGCGGGCATATTGGATCATTATGCTTTGCATTTCTTTATTGGATTTGAGGGGACAAAGGATTGCAAAAATAGCTTATCCTTCAGCCGCAGGGATTA
>CAYOPD010000076.1:0-5295 GCA_964405735.1 uncultured Saprospiraceae bacterium
CGGTGCAGCTTCAGTAGGTAGTTGATCAGTTGATCAGTTAATCAGTTGATCAGTTGATCAGTTAATCAGTTGATCAGTAAACTGGTAAACTGGTAAACTGGCAAACTGGTAAACTGGCAAACTAACTATTAATACTGATAGCTTCATATAAATACCTCCGGATCAGGTCCTGATCTATCTCTTTTACTTTGGTAAAGTCACGCCAGCTGACCTGTTTACGATTTCCTTTATTCAGGTAACCAATCTCATCCAGAAGTAAATGTCCGTAGGTAAAGCCCAGCCGAACTCCTTCATACGTTTTTTTGCTTCCCCAGAGTATGGATGCCGGCCAGATAAAACAGACGTCTTTTTTCATCCTGTAATAAGGAACATTGAAGGAAAGCCTTTCCTCAATTCGTGGCAGGGTATCCAGGATGAGGTTTCTTAAGACATCCACCACCACTCTTTCTTCGGCCGGTATATACTCCAGGAATTCCTCCACCGAACGAAAGGATACGTTTTGCATTTTGTTTTTCCTTTCCATGGGGAAGGTAATCACTGATAGCTGATGCCTCAGAAAAACAACGCATTACTGAAAAGCAACTTCCCATTCTCCCAGAAGCCCCTGAACAATGGATTGTCCACCATATAAACAATACGTCCCCTTCCCTGGGACTCCACGCTCACGACGGTGGTCTCTTTGAGTTTATCCTTCAGGCGGCTGCCGATGAATCCAGATTGTTTCCAGTCTTTTTCCAGGTAGATTACATTTTTCCCGCCTTTGATCAGGGGAAATTGAAGGTCTTCGGTCTTGAGCGTGAAATAGGAACGGCCAAGTCCAAAAGCCAGGGGATGGGAGGTATCCAGGCTCGATTGCAATATGGCGCCGGGAATAAAATCCATCAGGCCGTCGCGCTCTTCCTGATCCAGTGGAAATTTTCGCCGGTCGAGTTCCCGTTTTTCCTCATCCTTCTCCGCTTCCTTTTTTGCCTCTTCCGATTCATAGGATTTCAGGGCAAAACCCTCTTTATCCGCAAAAGCATTCAGTGCTGAGCCCAGGGCGATGAGGTTGCCCCCATCAGACACCCAGGATTTTAATTTTTCTGAAATCGTAAAACGTCCGTCAGGCAAGACAATGGTATTGAATTCGCGAAGGTCGAGCGAGCCCAGTTGCTTGCCGTCTGCCAGTTCAACGGGATATCCCAGGCTTTCCTCAAAAAAATGCCAGGTCGCTCCATAAGACAATGATGAACTTTCATCGCCGCCCAGGACAAGCACTTTGGGGATCCGGGCCAATTCCATATAGGATGAGCCAAGATCATAGCCCTGATCCGAAAAGCCGGTACCGACCTGGGTAAGGTTTTTATGATGTGCCCTTGCTGCATCCTGGATGATCTCGTGAAATCCTTCCTTTTTCCGGTTGTCCGATGCCGTGATGATCAGACTGCCCCGTTGAAAGGATTTTCCCTCCAATTTAAAATCACGGGTGGCCAACCTGGAACGGATGTCCTGTTGGCTCAAAGCAGCCAGGAAACGGGCATCTTCAAAGGAGTTCCAGGAGGCGACATAGGCATAACAGGCAGCATCATACACCGGGGACTCTCCGTTCAAATCAAAGGGCTTATCCGGACTTAATTTTTCTGTAGTGGCATAGGTCTGCAGTGCGTAAGCATGGGGCAATGACCAGGCTGTAATATCATAAGTGGCCGAATCTTCAAGATCATTTTCAGGATCAAGGAGCACCTGGAGTAAAACGGATTTGGGCTGAAAGGCACTGATCAGGAGGTCGGAGGGTTCAATGGAAAGTGGTTCTTCTTTTCCGCTTTCATAATTATACGCCGTGACTTTGCGCGAACGGTCGGCCTTTCCGTACCGGATGCTGTTTTTATCCATAAGGGCGCAAAAGGAACGCAGCTTGCCCGCATCATTGGTTCCTTTGATGATATAGGTCTTATAGCGGCCCTGGGGATTCTGGTTGTTACGGTCGAAATAATCCTGGAACTGATCCATCAACCGGGCCGCATTTTTACTGCTCACCTCGATGGTGGAAAGGGAAGCCACGCGGTGATGTTCTATCCGGTCAGCCAGGGTGAGCGTATCCCCGTTATTCGTAAGTATGGCCCTTCCCGCTCCAATGCCCCCTTGTTCATAAGTCATTCCGACGGCCCCGGAGTAAGTCGGATAAGTATCGCCATAACTGGGATAAAACAAGTCGAACACCTCCCTCGTAAAATAGAGCCAGCCGTTTTTATCAAAATGACGGGCATTGTTTTTACCGATCTCCGTCTGGAACGAAGCCTGAAATGGCGTGATGTACCGGTGATAGGGTTTAGCGGCAGGTGCAAAATAATAGGGCGAATTATTGCCCATTTCATGAATGTCGGCATGGACCTGTGGCAACCATTCATTGTATATTTTTATACGCTGCCGGCTCTCCGCCTGGGTCTGCCAGGCCCAGTCGCGATTGAGGTCAAAGAGATAGTGATTGGACCGGCCTCCGGGCCAGGGCTCTCGGTGTTCCCGGTTGGCTCGCATGGGACTGACCTTTTTATTGGCCGCATTGTAATACCATTGGGTATAACGGCTGTAACCATCCGGATTCACCGAAGGATCGATGACCACAACGGTATTTTTCAGCCATTCACGGGCATCCTGGTTGTCCGGATTGACCAGGTCGTACAGGACCTGCATGCTGCTTTCGGAGCCGGCGCTTTCATTGCCATGGACGGAATAAGAAAACCAAACGAACACGGTTTTATCCGTTTTATCGGGATTGCCAGGCAACAAGCCGGTTCGTCGGAGGTTGTTGACCCGGAGTTGTTCAAGTCGATTGATATTGGCTTCGGATGAAACAAAGGCCAGCAGCAGGGGACGGTGTTCATACGTCTCCCCGTATTGCACCAGTTTGACCTGCCTGCTTTTTTCCGCAACAGCCTTAAAATAGTTCACCAGGTAAGCATGATGGGTAAACATTTTGGTGTACGGAGACGGGAGAAAATCCGATGGAGACGGAATGTTTTGGGAAATAGCGGGCAATACAAACAAAACAAAAAAGATAGAAAATATTGCTTTCATATCCGAAAGATATGGGATGAACCTGAATTGAAATCATCAGGGTATTATCCTCCGGAGAACAAAAAGCGGCTATTTACCGTTAAGAAGGGGTGAATAATTCGATCAAAGGCAAGCCGGGCCTGATTGGTTGGTTTTTTTTGTCCGGGATGCTCTTTTTTTCCTGCCGGTTTTCACCTGAAGGAAGGAACGAATCACACCCGGAAATCATGGATAGTTTAAACCCGGTGATCGTAAAATCGGGCCCCTTGTATGGTATACGGGTATCGCGGGATATCCAGGTAAACCATTATTTCCGCTACATCGACACCATCGTGTCGGATTACCAGCCCAGGGTCCCCTATATGCTGACAGAACATGTGTTGGTGAATGCAAATCCCTGGATCATCGACAGCCTTCAGAGCACCGATTATTACCGTCAAAAGGAAAGGGGGAATTTTGTTTACGACCAGAGGCGACTGCCCTTGCTGCACGAGGGAGACAGCCTCTTTATCCCGGACTCTGTTACCGCGATCACCATCCAAAACCGGCTCAACAGTACATGGATAGACATCAATATCCCCGAATTCAGCCTTCGAATCCTCGAAGGAGATGCGGTCATCCATTGTATGAAAATCCGGGTCGGGCAGAATACCCGGCGCTATCAGGAGGTCCCGGGGCGGTTTGAAGATCTGAGGACTATCCCCGGTGAGGGCAAGATCGTCCGCATCAATCGCGAGCCTATGGTCTTTTATGATCCGCATACGGGCCGCAGGCATACCCATACCACCCGCGATGATGGCAAATCCACCCTGATGCCCCTGATCCCCTGGCTCGAACCGGAAATAGCAGGTCAAAAACTCGGCCAATTGCTCCATCCTACGACCAATCCGGAAACCCTGGGCAAGGCCTATTCCAACGGATGCATCGCCTATACGGAAGGCGAAGCATGGTTTTTGTACTACCACGCACCGGTAGGAACCAGGATAGTGGTCCGCTATGATTTGAAAATCGTCAACGATGGCGGGGACACCGTGGTCCTGCCGGACATATATGATTATTTCGATTGACGAATGTGGATCAGCCCTCTCCTGAGGCCAAGGCCTCGGGACTTCTAATCTCTCACCTCTTACCTCTAACCTCTAACCTTTATACCCCCAATCCCTCATAATCCTGAGGTCCTCTTTCATGGAGTCAAGGGGAGCCATGCCCTGGTAGGCTTCCTGTTCGATGATCAGGTATTTGGTACCTCCTTTCCGGTAGGCGTATTTGAGCACTTTTTTTACATCGATCAGTCCTTTGCCAAGGATCGTGCTTTCGTAATGGGCCAGGCCGTCTGTGCTCGCTTTGATCACATCTTTGACGTGCATGAGTTCAAAGCGGCCGGGGTATTGTTTGAGCAGTTCCATAGCCCTGCCGCCTCCACCATACATATTGCCGATGTCAAGCTGCTGAGCCACCAGGTCGGGATCGGTATTTTGCATGATGATATCCATAATCCGCTGGCTGGTAAGTTTGATGCTGAATTCGAAATCATGGTTGTGATAGCCATAACGGATGCCCTGGCTTTTACAATAAGCTCCTGCAGCGTTGAAGCCTTCCATAAATCGCTTGAGGTCGTCAAAATTTTTTCGCAGGCTGATGTCCAGCCAGGGGCTGATGACGTATTTCTGGCCCGCGGTCACGGCATCTTCCACGACCATCTTCCAGGCGTCGGTAAGCTGTTTGTTCTCCATATTGTAATGCATGGAGGCAAAAGTGGTATGGCCGCTTTTCATGGTCATGCCTGCGTCGCTCAGTATTTTTTTCCATTCGGCCGGTGAATATCCGTAATATTTTCGGGTCTGCCCATTGTAACCGGCGTGCTCACAGTCCCGGTAACCCATTTTGCCGAGCGCCTGGACAGTGGCTACCGGATTGTTTTTCATTTCGTCCCTCACCGAATACAATTGAAGTCCGAGGTGGGAGGGTTTCTTTGCCGCAGCCAGCAGGTCGCTTGGAAAAGCGCTTGCAGCAAGGGTTCCTAAAGCGGTATGTTTGAGAAATTCACGTCTGAACATAAGGTATATTTTACTTGAAATATAAAGTTAGTCAATAATCGGGAGTTAAGCCCGAAGCTGAAGCAAGCAGATGTATGACAATTTGCAGGAATTTTTTGGCTTCATAACAAGACCTGAAAGCCTGCCTGGCAGCAGACAGGATTCCAAGTTTCTTTTATCCCAAAGTCAAAACCCGTATCATGTCATACGCCCAGCATCAAAGTTG
>CAYOPD010000076.1:5395-19881 GCA_964405735.1 uncultured Saprospiraceae bacterium
TCTTTTATCCCAAAGTCAAAACCCGTATCATGTCATACGCCCAGCATCAAAGTTGAAGGGGAAAAAATGATAAATGAAGAACTCCTTGAATGGTTTAAAAAGGCTTATGATCAAGGATAGGGGCAGGCGCGAGGGATGAGGATTGAGGATTAAAAATTGCTCCTCCTCACTCCTCACTCCTTTAAGCAATCCTCCCTATCTTTGCAATCAAGTGCGTTTCTTCAGACCGATATCATCCTTTTTACTGGCCCTGTTGCTGGCCCTGCCACCGGTTTTGAAAACGGTGCATGAATGGTCACATCTCAGGGAAAACCACTGCCACGAGTCGTCCACCCTTCACCTGCACAGCATACAACATCAATGTGAGCTCTGTGATGTGTTCATCAGCCAGTTTTTCCTGACTCCTTCCGACAAAGTCCAAAATGGTGTTCTGCAGGAATTCCAATTCTCCCTGCCGGATGATTCGGGTTTTACCCACAGAAGGTCAACGTCCGCCGCTTTTCTCAGGGGCCCTCCAGGAATTTGCTGATCATAACCCCGGTACAAGGCATCGATCTTCAAGGGATGTTTTGATACCAGGACATGGTGTATTCCGGTTTTCCGGGTCTTTCCTTTTACCCTGATTTAATATCCTTTTATGCGTAAACTGCATCTGGCTTTCCTGTTCATCCCGGCTTTGATCTGGTCTCATTGCCGGCTGGATGACCCTTTGATCCCAAATGAAGAAGAACTGATTACCACCCTGAGATATACCCTCGAACCGGTGAACGGGGGAAAAAGTGCCGTTTTTACTTTTCAGGATTTTGACGGCGATGGAGGAGAAGATCCCCGGATTTCGGGTGGTGTGCTCATGGCCAACACGGAATACACCGGCTCCCTGGAAATCCTGAATGAAATTTCCTTTCCCATAATCGATATCCGGGAAGAGATCCAGACTGAAGACACCGAACACCAGTTTTTTTTCGAATCCTCCGGTGGATTGCTGGCCAACGTTGAGTATGGCGACTCCGACTCCAATGGCCATCCGGTAGGGCTTATCACCAAATTGATCACCCGGTCTGCTTCCTCAGGTAATCTGAAGATCACCCTGAGGCACGAACCCGACAAATCCGCGCCCGGAGTCTCCAATGGGGACATCTCACAGGCGGGAGGGGAGACAGACCTTGAAATTATTTTCGATGTCCAGGTACAATGATGGGTTGCGAAAACCGGTTGACCACGTCCTCCGGCAAATTCGATCTATTCTGATCCTGGCTCTGATTCCGGTATTGGGGCAAAGCCAAGCCTGCCGGCTGACGCTTCGGGGCGTCATTGTGGATGAGAGCACGGGAATACCCCTGGAATATGCGGCCGTATACCTTCAGGAGACCCGGCAGGGAGCTGCGGCCGACAGCCTGGGGCATTTTATTTTTAACGGGATCTGTCCAGGCGTTTATCATTTGCAGATCAGCCACATCGGTTGTGAGAATCAAAACCTGTATTTGCGCCTGGACCGAGATACCAGCCTATTGATTCGTTTGCATCACCACGCTGAACTGCTCAACGAAATTGCGGTGCATGGGTCCAGGGAAGACAATTCTTCCCAGATGGCCAACTCGATTTCAAGATCGGAAATCACCCGGGAAGCAAATAAGAACCTTTCGGACCTCCTGGAAAAAATTGCCGGAGTTTCCGTTATCCGGAACGGGAGCGGCATTTCCAAACCGGTGATCCACGGACTGCATGGCAACCGGATCACCGTGATCAACAATGGACTGGTCCAGGCCGGACAACAATGGGGCAACGATCATGCCCCGGAAATCGATCCTTTCCTGGCTGACCACCTGACTGTGGTGAAAGGAGTGAGTGCCCTCGCATATGGAGGTAACGGCCTGGGAGGGGTGGTCCTGGCTGAAAGCAATCCCATTGCAGCGGATCCTCATCTGCACGGCCAGATGAATTATATTTTTCAAACCAATGGCCGGGGACATACGGTCAACGCCCGTATACAACAACACCAGCCCTGGGCCGCCTGGATGCTGAGCGGTTCATTTAAAGCCCAGGGAGACAACCGGGCTCCTGACTATTTTCTCACCAATACGGGAAAAAAAGAAAACAATCTCGGCATCCAACTCGAAAAAAACATTGCTTCCCGGTGGTCCAGCCGATTGTATTATAGCCTTTTTGATACCGAGATCGGGATTCTCCGCGGATCGCACATCGGTAACCTGGCGGACCTGGAGACAGCCATTACGAGGTCAGTGCCCTTTTATACCCGGGACGATTTTTCTTTCCGGATCGGAGCGCCACGACAGGAAGTTTCACACCATCTGATCAAACTGGAGAATAAATGGCTTATTAATGAAAAAAAGATCCTCGCCCTGAATTACGGTGGCCAACTCAACCAACGCAAGGAATTTGATGTCCGGCGGAGTGGCCGTTCAGACCTTCCTGCGCTGAGCCTCCGGCAATACAGCCATTTTGCGGAAGGGGTGTATCACGTCACTCCCCGTGAGGGCATATTGATCAAGAGCGGCATCCAGTACCATTTTGCAAATAACACCAACCGGCCCGGAACCGGCGTACTGCCCCTAATCCCGGATTACCAGGCCATTACCGGGTCGGCATTTGGGATCTATCAGAAGGAATTCAAAAAAGGGCAATGGGAGATGGGTATTCGATACGATCTCAGGCATATCGAGGCAGCCACCATTTCGAAGGAGCTACCAAGAAGCATCATCCGTTTCAATACTGTTTTTAACAACATCAATGTTTCTTTTGGAGGTAAATACAAACTCAATGAAGTGTTCAGCCTGACCACCAACCTGGGATATGTACTGCGATCCCCGGAGGTAAATGAATTATACAGTTTCGGACTGCACCAGGGCGTCAGCGGGCTGGAAGAGGGTAATGACCGGTTGAAACAGGAAAAGTCACTCAAATGGATAGCCGGTCTGGACGGGGCGGTAAACGATAAATTTTTTATCCAGTTCCTGGGCTATATTCAGGCTATCCGGGACTATATCTATCTTCAGCCACTCAACGAATTCCGGCTTACCATCCGGGGTGCTTTTCCAGTATTTCATTATATGCAAACCAATGCACTGCTTTATGGTTCGGACTTGCTGTTTTCCTATGAATGGAATAAAAGCATCAAATGGACTTCAAGGGCTTCCCTGGTCATTGGAGAGGACCAGAGCCGCGGATTGCCCCTGGTATACATGCCTGCCCAAAGTATCCAATCCGACCTGACGTATTCCTTCGGCGATCGGGGGCGATGGACTGGCAGCTATCTGGGCGCACATGGAAAGGTCGTATTCGGGCAAACCCGGCTGGAAGCGGGGCAAGACTTCCTGACGCCCCCGGATGGATATTCCCTGTTTTCAATGGAAGGCGGTACCAGTTTCTCCATGGGCCAATCTCAATTAAAATTATCCGTCCTGATCGACAATTTATTCAATACGAAATACCGTGATTACCTCAACCGCCTCAGGTATTATGCCGACGAAACCGGAATCAGTGCCAGCTTCAGGATAAATTATTCTTTTTGATATTCATTTTAGCTCAAAGCTCGTGGCTCAAGGCTCGCAGCCATTTCATACCTTGGCCCCATGAAATTAAAGCTCCCGATCTTTCTCTTTATGAACCTGGTATTTTTCTCCGGAATATTTTCCCAATCCCTGCCGGCCTACCAATTATTCACGGGAAAAGGGAAAAAGATCAAGTATGGCCAAATGCTTAAAAAGACAGCTGACAAAGACATTGTCCTTTTTGGGGAAGAACACAATAATCCGATCGCTCACTGGCTTCAACTCAGGCTGACCAGGGATTGCAGCAAAAAACATGCCCTCGTGCTGGGTGCGGAAATGATCGAAAGGGACAACCAGGATGAACTTGAAGCGTATCTTCAGGGAACCCTCACTGCAAAACAACTGGATTCCACCGCCCGGCTATGGTCCAATTATAAAACGGATTATGCTCCATTGGTAAATTTTGCCAAACAAAATAAGATCCCGTTTATTGGAACCAATGTCCCGCGGCGTTTCGCTTCCCTGGTTGCAAAAAACGGTTTCGAAGCATTGGATACCCTGTCAGACCAGGAAAAAACCTGGATCGCCCCGCTTCCCGTCAAATACAATGCTGAACTGCCCGGATATAAAAACATGCTGACCATGATGGCCGGCCATGGAGGACCAAACCTACCCAAAGCCCAGGCCATCAAGGATGCGACCATGGCCCATTTTATCTTACAAAACCTAAAACCGGGCACCTTGTTTATCCACTATCACGGGAGCTATCATTCGGAAAATTATGAAGGCATCTTGTGGTATCTCCTTCAGGAAAAACCCGGTTTGAGATATCTTACCATCTCCACCGTTTCACAAAAATCGCTCAGCAGACTGGATGCCTCGAACCTGGGTAAGGCCGATGTGATCGTTTGTGTGGATGAAGAAATGACAAAAACACATTGATGAAGAAGCTGATCATCTTTCTTTCCGTTTGCGGTATCCTGTTTTATCAATGTAAACCGGAGGGAAATCCTTTAGTTGCACCTGCCTTGTTCCAATACGATCCCAATTCGGATCCCCGGTGGATCAGTTTTGAAAATCCCAATGGTCTGAAGGGCGGTGGAGGAAAAGAAAACCATGGAGCCAAAGGCCATCCTTGTGAATACCTTGCTGCAGGAGACAGCCTCCAACTATTAAATTACCAGGGTGCCGGCCTGATCAACCGGATCTGGCTGACCATTAGCGACCGGTCGGTCGTGATGTGCAGGAGCCTGGTGATTAATATCTATTGGGACGGCGCTTCCAAACCGGCGGTGTCCGCTCCGCTTGGGGATTTTTTCGGGCTCGGATTTGAACGAAAGGCCGCTTTTGAAAACGAATTGTTTTCATCCGGTGAAGGGCGCTCCTTCGTATGCCATATTCCCATGCCTTTTAAAACCGGGGCCAGGGTGGAGATCATCAATGAATCCGACCACAATCTCGATATGCTTTTTTACGACATCGACCTGCAAAGCCTGAAAGAATGGCCGAAGGGGTCCATGTATTTCCATGGGTATTGGCACCGGGATACCGCGACCGTGCTCGCCCGTGATTTTGAGATCCTGCCACGGATCCAGGGCCAGGGAAGGTACCTGGGTACCAACATCAGTGTGATTGACAATCCTATCTATGAAGATGCATGGTGGGGTGAAGGAGAGGTCAAGGTCTACCTGGACCAGGAAGAATGGCCAACGCTCGTGGGCACCGGTACCGAAGATTATATCGGTACCGCCTGGGGCCAGGGAGTCTTCCAAAACCGGTACTCCGGATGCCTGGTCGGAGATACCAGTAAACGGCATTGGGCATTTTACCGTTATCACATTCCAGATCCGGTCTATTTTCACCAGGCCTGCAAGGTGACCATCCAGCAAATCGGAGGAAACACCAAAGCCAAGGTCATGGCTCTTCTTGCAAAAGGGCTTCCCCTGAAACCCATAACTGTCCACAACGCCCCAGCCTTTGTGCATATCTATCACCCCGACAGCGTGGCAGATCTTTCCAATCCCGATCTGCCCGATGGCTGGACCAATTTTTACCGCATTGATGATGTTTCAGCGATGGTCTATTTTTACCTGGTTGATAACGTCAATGACTTGCCGGCTTTGCAGGAGGTAAGAGAAAGAGTTGTAAAGCTTTGAGCTATGAGTGATGAGCTATCAGAGGTAAGAGGTATGAGGTCACCTGTGAGCTATGAGCAACCAGCAAATTAACTTACTTGCAAACTGACTAACTGACCACCTGACTACTGCATCGCCGCCGGATTCACACAATGCGGGATCACTCCCGATTTAATATATGAAATGATATTTTCAGCGGCCAGCCTCGACATACCATCGCGGGCCTCGACGGTGGCAGAACCGATGTGAGGGAGAATGGCAACATTTTCCATTTGCAACAAAGGGTTGTTTTTGTCCATGGGCTCCGGATTGGTGACATCGAGGCCGGCTCCCCAGATCACCTTATTTTGCAGGGCTTCGTAGAGATCATCTTCGTTATGCACTCCTCCCCGGGCCGTATTGATGAATATGGATGTGGGTTTCATTTTTGAAAAAACCTTCCGGTCAAATATTCCACGGGTCTCATCGCTCAGTACACTGTGAACGGACAAGACATCGCTCTGGGCCAGCAATTCATCAAAACTTACTTTCCGGGCATTGAATTGTTTTTCCGCCTGAATGTTGGAGGTCCGGTTGTAATAAATGATTTTCATTCCGTAAGCGCCCTGGCAACGTTGGGCCATGACCATGCCGATAGCACCAAGACCGAAGATCCCCAGCGTCTTTCCGGTCAGCTCCTGGCCAAGATAGGAGGTTGGTTTAAATGAACCCCAACCACCGGCCAGGATCATTTTATGATTGAAAAAGAATTTCCTGGATACGGCAATCATCAACCCAAAAGCGATATCTGCCGTGGCCGCGCTGAGCACGTCGGGTGTATTTCCCACCGGGATGCCCAGGCGGGTGGCCTCGGGGATGTTGATATTGTCGTAGCCCACCGCAAATTGGGAAATCATTTTCAGGTGCCGGCATTCATTAAGAAAATAGGGGTCGATCTTGTTCTCTCCCAGGCTGAGAAGGATATCGGCCTGTTTGGCTTCGAGGATCAACTCGTCCTGCTGCATAGGCCTTTCTTCCGGCCAGATTTTCACATCAAAGCCTTCCTGGCGCAGAAGGTCCGGACCAATTGCCGGAATTTTTCTGCTGATAAATACCCTGAGTTTCGTGTTCATAACCCGTCTTTCCGGCAATAATAAATATAAATTTAAGGATGACCGGACAACGTGAACGAAAAGTTGAACCGGTATTGGAAAAATACAGAATCGTACAATAAATCCCTGGTTATCTTTACGCTTCATTTGAACTATATGCGGTCCGGCAATCTGTTTTATCAGGGATTAGGGGTGTTTTTTATGATTGCCATCGGCCTGACTTCCTGCAAGAAAAAAGATACCCGGGTTGTTTGGAACCAGGGGTTTCCGGTGATCGGATCACAGTCCTCTCCCCGGGCAACCGATCTCAATGGTGATGGTACGGATGACCTCGTACTGGGCGCCTGTAAAAACGAATATCAATCCACAGACTACGGGGTCATTGCACTGGATGGAAAGACCGGCAACATGATGTGGCATTCCGACTCCCGGGACCAGGTATACGGATCTGCCACCCTGGTCGACATCACCGGCGACAGCATCAAAGATGTCATCATTGGGGGAAGGTGGGCCTATTTGCGCGCCCTGAACGGCAGCAATGGGGACACGCTCTGGAACTACAGCCCGCAGAATACTAACGACCCGGTACTCAAATACGCCAGGTTCAATTTTTTCAACAGCGTCCTCGTACCCGATCAAAACGGGGATGGCATCCGGGATATCCTGATCCAGAATGGCGGCAATCATGCCGCTAAACCACAGAGTTTCTCCGACCGTTTTCCCGGGGTCCTGATGCTCATGGACAGCCGCACCGGCTCGATCCTGGCCGCGGATACCATGCCCGACGGACATGAGTCCTATATGTCTCCCCTATACTTCGAACAACCCAATGGCAATCAATATATCGTATTTGGCTCCGGGGGGGAGACGGCCAGCGGATCGCTTTTTGTAGGCCTTTTATCCGACCTTAAAAACAAAAAACTGGTCAATGCACGGGCAGTGGCCACGGATACTTCACATCATGGTTTTATTGCGCCACCGGTCCTGGCCGATCTCAACCAGGATGGTTTTCTGGATATAGTTGCAATCTCCCATAGCAGCAGGATTTTTGCCGTGGATGGAAAAACCATGGAACCACTCTGGAACCAGCTGATCCCGGGTACCGAATCCAGCAACAGCTTCGCAGTAGGCCAGTTCACCGGAGATGCCACCCCCGATCTGTTCACCTTTGTCAGCAAAGGGGAATGGCCCAACAGCCGGGGTTCTTTACAGGTCCTGCTGGACGGAAAGGACGGAAGCCTTGCCTACCAGGATTCATTGGGTTGCGCCGGTTTTTCTTCACCTGTGGCTTATGACCTCAACGGGGATGGCATTGAAGAAGCCATTCTCAGCATCAATATTTACGATTGTTCCAGGGGTTATGCCGCTCAATCCAAGCTGGATATTGAAAACCGGCTGATTGCTATTGATTTTAAAGCCAGGCGTGTCATCCAGATTGACCATTTAAAAAATATGAAAAACATTTTCTCCACCCCCTGGATCGGAGACCTCGACCACGATGGTTATCTGGATATCGTGCACTCGCAGTTTTTCAGCCCCAATTACGACCTCCTGGTCTTCCTGGGCATGCAGATCAAAAGGATATCCACTTCAATCCGGTATAAACAGCCGGTGAGATGGGGAGGGTATATGGGGTCTAATGGAGATGGGATTTACAGTAGTCAGTAGTCCGGCAGTTAGAAAGTTGGACAAGTTGGCAGTTCAATCCTCGACTCTCAACCCTTTCATTTCAAGCATACGCCCGTTCATTGATCTTTTCCATATAATTGGTAAAGGCGCGGTTGGCCACTTTATTGCCACCCGGCGTAGGATAATTTCCTGAGAAATACCAGTCACCGGTATGATTCGGGCAGGCGTGATGCAAGCCTTCCAGGCTTTGATAGATCACTTCTATCTCCACATCCAGGTCTCCGGGTTTGACGATGCGGGCGATTTCGGCGGAGAGTTCTTCGGGAGTAAATTCGCGGTAGAGGGCCTGCACTTCGTTGACGACTTCTTCTTTGGGCAGTTTCTCCTGGATTTTACAGCGTTGGTAGGTTTCTTCCAGCAGGTATTCTTTTTTATGTTTCTTCAGCAGTTCCACCAGGGCCTGGAAAGCGACGAATTCCGACATTTTGGACATATCGATGCCATAACAATCGGGATACCGGATCTGTGGGCAGGAGGAAATGATGATGATTTTTTTGGGCTTCAGGCGGGCCAGGTTGCGCAGGATGCTGTTGCGCAGGGTCGTACCGCGCACGATGCTGTCGTCAATAAGGACCAGGGTATCCACCTGATTGCGGACGATACCATAAGTCACGTCGTATACATAGGAAACCATTTCGGCCCGGATTTCTTCATCGGCAATAAAGGTGCGCAACTTTTCATCTTTTACCACCAGTTTTTCGATCCTGGGGCGCCAGTTCATGATCTCATTGATCTTTTCTTCCGTGAGTTTGTCTTTCTGTTCAAACAGGCTCTTTCTCTTATAGGCGTCAATGTTTTTCTGCAGGCCTTCAATAAATCCGAAAAAAGCGGATTCGGAGGTATTGGGCACATAGGAAAAAACGGTATTCTCAAAGTCATAATTGACTGATTTCAAAACCGGCTCGACCAGCTGTTCTCCCAATTTTTTCCGTTCAAGATAAATATCGCGATCGGTGCCCCTTGAAAAATAGATACGTTCAAAAGAGCAGGCCTTTCGTTCAGCAGGTTGATCCACAAAAGGAACTTCCGCCACCGTACCGTTTCTCTTGATGATCAGGGCATGTCCGGGCTGGAGTTCTTTGACGTATTTGACCGATACGGTGAGCGCGGTCTGGATGGCCGGCCGTTCGGATGCCATGGCTACGACTTCGTCGTCTTCATACCAGTAGGCCGGCCGGATACCATTGGGGTCCCGGATTACAAAAGCGTCTCCGTGACCGATGAGGCCTCCCATGACATATCCTCCGTCAAATTTTTTACAGGCCCTTTTCAAAAGTCGCTGGATATCCAGGTTTTCAAAAATAAACTGGTTGATCTCCTCATTGGTATAACCGTCCGGTTTGTACCAGTTGAACAAGCGTTGTACTTCATCATCCAGGAAATGGCCGATTTTCTCCAGTATGGTTACCGTATCAGATTTTTCCTTGGGATACTGGCCAAAAGAGATCAGCTCGGCAAACAATTCTTCCACATTGGTCAGATTAAAATTGCCGGCAAGGACCAGGTTGCGGCTGATCCAGTTGTTTTGACGGAGAAAGGGATGTACTGTTTCAATGGTATTGGCTCCGTGGGTGCCGTACCGCAGGTGGCCCATGAGCAGTTCGCCGGTATAGGGCATGTTTTCCTTGAGCCAGTGCGGGTCGTCGAGCAGGGAGGGCTTCAGGCCACGGAAGTTGTTGAAAACATCATGGAAGAGGTCGGTCAGGTAATTGACGCTGTTGCTTCTTTTACGGCTGATGTATCTTTTCCCGGGCTCGGCGTCCAGTTTGATGGTTACAAGGCCAGCCCCATCCTGTCCCCGGTTGCGCATCTTTTGCATCAGAAGCTGGAGCCTGTAGAGGCCGTAGAGGGCCGTACCATATTTTTCATGATAATATTCGAGTGGTTTTTTGAGTCGAAGGACCGCGAGGCCGCATTCGTGTTTTATGGAGTCACTCATTATCCCGGGTTGGAGACTGCAAAGTTAAAGATATAAATTGGCCTTATGCTGACTTTACGGTTTTATTTTGCCCCTGGCATTTACAAAAGATTAACTTAAAAATCAGAAATCCGGGATGCCCTGTTTTAAAATTTTAACTTCCGGATTTTAGTCATAATGCCTGCATTTAATCGCATCCCGGGCGTGCCTCTTATAACAATATGAAATTCAGCAACATAACGGACTTTATTTGATTAGCAACTGGTCCATGATTAGGGGAAACGAAGTTGATATTCATTTTCATATAATTTAAAGAGCGTAAATAATATTCAAACAAACCATTTGATTCCTTGAATCCATTAATCTAAGGTGCGTGCCTTAATTTTATAAGGAACGGTGGTATCAACCTCCCGCCTTACAAGGCACCACAAACCAATATTCGATTTTAACCACGTTCTGTTCACAGGTCCACCTGGCCCATATCTCTTTCCAGGGTTTCCGGGAGCAATCCGGACCACAACGGGTCGCCAGCCAGATTTTGGTCGCTTCGTTTTGAGCTAATTCCAGGTAAGGGGCGTAGTTTCCGACAGCCTGGCAGGATAAAACATAATCAAGCACATTGATCCTGTAGACATATTCTTTGGGGCAGGGTTGGCCATTTTGATCGGATTTGATCTGAATAAACAATACCTCATTCGGTTGTCCTGCAAAAGGTCGTGGCAGGCTGTCCCGGAAGGCCGTATCCATCCTTGGGGTGATCAATTCTTCCAGTCCACCGGTGGGCAATTCATTTTGCCTGAGACATTGAACGACGACCCTCAGTTCAATCTGGGCAAACCCATTGACGCAATATCCCCTTTGAAAGACAATATTGGATTGGACAAATGGACAGGACTTCAAACTGCAGGTGAGCTCATTGATCCTTGAGGTTGCCAGGCGGCGGGCTTCCAGGTACAGGTAACCATAATTGTAATTTTCACAATCGATGAAAATATCATTGGCTTTCACCGTAAAAAAATATTCGGTACCGCATGCCAGGGTATCCGGAATAGCTGTATGGACAGAAATCGAATAAACCGCATCGGCACCCCCATTGGGGACCTCATCCCTGACTTTAGGATCTCGTCCACGGTTACCTGGTTTTTTCAAGGAATCACAGGAGGAAAATAAAAATTGCAGAACAAAAAAAACAAACAGGATACCAACTGAAGATTTCATAGGGTAAGATTTTTGAAGGTGTTCGACCCCACTGTCATGAATCCTGCAGGATGTCTTATTAGTCCATGACTGCTTCGCCTTGCAAAACGGTTGACTGAAGATGAATATTTAAATATATACAAAAGAAAAGAATTGCGAAAGCCTCCATCCACCTTTTTATCCCGATTCCCTTATCTTTGAAATCCATACCATGGGCCTGATAAAATTCAAACAGATCAAACCCCTCCCTTTCACCATGAGGGCCAGGTACTGGGACCCGGTGAAGGAAGCCAGGGAACAAAGGATCAAAGAGATCAAAGCCATGCAGGAGGACAGTGTCGAAGGCATGAAGGCCCGTTTGTCCAGGCGTTTCCGGGGAGGGTATAATGAATATTACCATGCCAAAAAAATGGCCGTCCGTAAACAGAACCTGATGCTCCTGGCGGCCCTCATTGCTGTATTGTATGCAGCCTATTTTATCCTGGTCAATTACCTGCCCCGGATTGAGGCCTGGCTGGATAAAGCCCTCAGCAAATAACTGTCCCGCATGCAGAAATGGAAAGTTTGAATTTACCGATCTTTCAATAAAATTTCGTTATCCATGAAGAGATCATCCTGGATCTACTGGCTTGTTTTTTTTCTCCTGCTTAAACTATTGCTCCATTTACGGGTCAACGGAATGTGGTCCTTTCACCGGGATGAATTGTTGTACCTCGCCCTGGGCCGTCACCTTGACTGGGGATATGCTTCGGTGCCTCCCGCGATCGGTTTCTGGGCCTGGTTTGCTACCCATATCCTGGGGGGTTCGGTCGAAGCGGTGCGATTGATTTCAACCCTTTTTGCTTCAGCAACGGTTTTACTGACCGTACTGATGACAAGGGAAATGAAGATTTCCACTTCAGATTCGAATGGTGCTTTTAGTGCGATCCAAATTGGCCTGGCTGGATTGTTGTGCGGAGCTTTCCTGCGCCCGGCCATGTTGTTTATGCCGGTGGTGTTCGATCTTTTTTACTGGACTCTTTTGTGTTGGCTTTTCCTGAAGTACATCAATACGGGCCATCACCGCTGGATCCTGTTTTTTGCAGCTTTTGCGGCATTGGGTTTGTTGAACAAATATTCCGTGCTCATTTTTCTTTTTGCCCTCTTACCCGGTTTGCTTTTGTCAACGAACCGGAAACTTTTCGTAAAACCGGTACTATATTATTCCATCCTGCTGGGACTGCTTATCGTTTTACCCAACCTGGTATGGCAGTACCAGCATCGGTTTCCTGTTTTCCGGCACATGAGTGAATTGGCCGCCACTCAATTTGTTCATGTATCGCTCAGCGGTTTTTTTTCGGACCAGCTTATGTTTTTTATGCCGGCGCTGCCCATCTGGCTGACCGGCTTGTACTATTTATTATTCCGGAAGGAGGCCGTTTCCTGGCGGATTTTCGGATGGCTGTATTTGACTGTTCTGGCGGTCCTGTTGTTTTTTAAGGCCAAAAGTTATTATTCCCTGGGTGCTTATCCTGTGTTGATTGCAGCAGGTGCGGCCCATATCGAAGAAATGACCCGGCTTAGGAAAAGTTGGCTTCGACCCGTTCTCCTTGTCTTTATGCTGGTCATTGGTCTGTTCACGATGCCAGCTATCCTGCCGGTGTTTAAACCGGAGAAGGAGGCGGCATACCTTAAGAAACTTTCTGGTTATCCCGGCCTTGATGGTCTGTTGCGTTGGGAGGATGGCCGTTATTATACCCTTCCACAAGACTTCGCGGATATGATGGGCTGGCAGGAAATCGCCGACCTCACAGGTGAGGCCTGGGTGCCCCTACCGGACAAAACGAAAGCCGCCATTTATGCGGAAAACTACGGACTGGCAGGAGGGATCGAATATTTTGGAAAAAAATACGGCATTGAGCAAGTGCTTAGTTTCAGTGACAACTTCCGGTACTGGCTGCCCGACTCCCTGCCCCCTGATTTCCATACCCTGGTTTATGTCAATGACGAACTGGGAGATGATATGCCCGGATTTTTTGAAAAGATCACCCTTTACGGCCAATTGGATATGCCCCTTTCCAGGCAACACGGTGTTCAGGTCTATATCTGTGAGGGGCCTAGTCCCGCTTTTTTTGAACGCATCGGGACGGTGATCAGAAATGCAAAGGAGGATAGGGAAATAGAATAATGGGTCCGCCATCGTTCAGTGGTCAGCCAAGCTGCTGACCTATTTTGTTGTTTCAATGGCATGAAATACAAATCGGTTATCAAATTCAACCTCAAATTCATTTAATAAATCAAGGTATTCCTCCCTGGTGGATTTTTTCAGATGATGTATCTCCTGGTTTTTAATGTACTCAATGACGGCATTCACCCGTGACTTGTCAATAGAAAAAGCGCCATACCCGCTTTGCCAGGAAAACCTGGATTTTATAAAGCCTTTTTGGTTAATCCATTTTGAGGAATCGCCCTTAATGTCCTGCATCAGGTCGGATATTGATTGGGTAGGTCGCATTCCTATCAAGAGGTGTACATGATCGGAAATTCCATTTATGGCCAGCACTTTATGGCCATGATGTTGAATAATACCAATGATATACCTGTACAGTTCATCCCTCCATTCTTTGCGGATCAAACTTACCCGGTTTTGAACTGCAAATACAAGGTGTAAATGAATTTGGGTGTAGGTGTTGGCCATGTGAAAAGCGGTGATGAATTAGTAAAATTATCATTATTGCATAACCATCCCGACTGGAGACGCCAAATGACATGAAAGGGCTTATTAATGTGGCAGATTGAAAAATCAAATCATTCAAGACCATAATAAGCGGTCTTCATTTGCCTTCAGGCCCCAGCCATGGGTAAAAATAATCAAGCAAAGTTATCCCATCCCGTCCGGGACGGAATAAAGACCTTTATATCCCGCTACCCAAATCTTATCCCTGACGGGATTTTTTGGCAAGGAAAT
>CAYOPD010000077.1:0-2319 GCA_964405735.1 uncultured Saprospiraceae bacterium
ACCGTCTTCCATTTCCCCTTCCTGAAAAAATAATAACAGGCCAGGGCTATGGCCGTTTCGGCCGCGGGTATGGCTATGAACACACCCTCCGTACCCAAACGGAAGACCCCGGAAAGAATATAAGCCAGCGGGATCTGGAAACACCAGAAACCAACAAAATTGATCCAGGTGGGTGTGCGGGTATCGCCGGCTCCGTTGAAAGCCTGCATCATCACCATGCCGATCCCGTAAAATATATAACCTGTGCCGATGATCCGGAGGGCATCGATACCGGTTCGTACGACTTCGGCTTCCTGGGTAAATATCCGGATGATGGGCCCCGGAAAAACGGTAAACAATAAGGTGACCAAAGCCATAAAATAGACATTGTACCGGGCGGTCAACAGGACGGATTTTTCCGCCCGTTCGGGCTGGCCTGCTCCCAGGTTTTGGCCAACGAGGGTGGCAGCGGCATTGCTCAATCCCCAGGCGGGCAGGATAAAAAATACCACGTTGCGTATGGCCACCTGATACCCTGCAGAAGCATCGGTCCCCCCGGTCTCTGCCACCAGGCGGGTGAGGATGATCCAGCTGCCGGAAGCAATAATAAACTGAAAAGTGGCCGGCCAGGCTATATCCAGCAGGCCACGGATGACTTTCCAGTCCGGTACAAACTGGTTCAACCGGATCCTGATTTCACCCTTGCCTTTGAATAAATGGTAACACTGGTAGATTACCCCTGCTCCCCGGCCAATGGTTGTGGCGATGGCCGCACCTTTCAAACCAAATCCCTCCCAGGCCCCTAATCCATAGATCAGGACCGGGCAAAGAATGATGTTGAGCCCGCTGGCAATCCACAAACTGCGCATGGCCATGGCCGCATCGCCCGCGCCCCGGAAAATGCCGTTGATCAGAAATAAAAGGATGATGACCACACTTCCGCCAAGCATGATCCGGGCAAAGGGAGTACCGTCGCGGACCACCTCCGGTGCCGCTCCCATAAACTGCAAAATGTGCGGTGCATAAATAAAACCCAGGACACTGATGAAGACAGTGATTACCAGGGAAATGATCAGGGCCTGAACGGCTGCATGGTTCGCCGCCTCCTGGTTTTTCTCCCCGATGCGCCGCGCTACCATAGCCGTCGCGGCCATGCTAAGCCCGATCCCCGCGGAATAGACAAGGGTAACCACTGCCTCCGTTAGGCCTACCGTGGCTAGGGCACCTGGCCCCAGTTTTCCAACAAAAAACATATCTACCACAGCGAATACACTCTCCAGGCTCAATTCCAGGATCATGGGGATGGCCAGGAGGACGATGGCACGCTTCATACTTCCGGCGGTATAGTCCGTATGTTCTCCTTTCAGAGCCTGGACTACGATCTTATAAGATTCCTTCAGGGACGGCATGGGGCTGGATACTACAACTGTAACATAATGGACAGTTGCAGGGTCCGGTTTGTATGTTTTTCAGGGATTAGGATAAATTCTTTTGCAGGGCTGAGGTTTTTGTAACTCACTTCAAAATCATCGTTGCTCACATCCGCCATACCGATCTGATACCGTATGCCGGCGTACAATCCCCGGCTCAACCTATAATGCAGGGACCCCGTGAGCCCGTAATCGAGGGAACTGTATTTATTTCCATCGGGCTTGGTCCGGTATTCGTAATACCCGCCAATCCGCTCGGGAAGGACGATCTGGTCCCCTTCCAGCCGGATCGTCTGGGTGGCCGTGGAGGATACGGTCCCTGCCCGGTCTTTAAAAAAATTCTGCTCCAGGAGGAAACGTACAGGCCCAACCTGGGCGCTGCTGTTGTCCCTTTTCCCGGAATATTCCAGATCTCCGCGCCCGGTAGAGCCTACGAGGACGGATGCATAGCCCCCTATGGCCACATCGAGCCTTTCGAAAAATAAAGTGTAAAACATGAGGGGCAGATCCAGGTAATTGTTATTGATCACGGAATTCATCACACGGACCCCTGAGGTAGGTATGTATTCCTGGTTTTTCTTTATGGTGAAATAACTCGGCCCGTTGTAATCGAATTTGCTTCCCTTTTGAGAAAAAATCAATTCCCCCCGGAGGCCCATGATATCCGAAAAGCCATAAGAAAAAACAGGCCCAATATGGAAACCGGGAGAAGTCCCGAAACCGGCATTTTCTTCCAGGGTACCGTTCATGGTGGCATAGTTGAGACCGATCCGGAGTCCAAGATGGGTTTCCTGGCTGAATCCGGACAGGCTCATTCCACACCAGCAAATGAGGACAAATATTTTTTTCATAACCTCGAGTAAGGCGCAAAGATAGGATTTGTAGTTGTCAGTTGACCAGTTCATCAGTT
>CAYOPD010000077.1:2419-6990 GCA_964405735.1 uncultured Saprospiraceae bacterium
ACCAGTTCATCAGTTGACCAGTTCATCAACCGATCAACTGGTTAACTCCCATTCCGCAGATCCCCAAGGGAAGCCGCAATCCACTTTCGGAGGTAATTAGCAATTCTTCCGCAGAAACTTTCCAGGCTGGAAAATGAAGGTCCAGCAATTGTTCAGCAATCTTTGGGGAGAAACCCATGGAATACATATTGAGTAAGATGAGTTTTCCCCCGGATCCAAGCAGTTTTGCACAGGCAGACAATAATTCATCCAGTTGTTCGGCCAGCATCCACTTTTCGCCCTTCGGGCCCCGCCCATAGGCAGGAGGGTCGAGTATTATTGCCTGGTAACGGTTGCCTCTGCGTACTTCCCTTTGTACAAATTTTGACACATCTTCCACCACCCAGCGGATATCCTGCAATCCGCTATTCTCCATATTCCTTCTTGCCCAGCTGATCATATTGGGCACGGCATCGACATGGATTACATCGGCGCCTGCTTTTTTGGCCACCAGGCTGGTAATGCCGGTATAGGCGAAAAGATTCAGAACCTTTGGATGATTCAGCTTTTTCAAAAAGGAAGACAGGTTTTGCCAGTTGGTCCGCTGTTCCGGAAAAATACCCAAATGGCCGAAGGAGGTGCATTGCAACTGGATATTCAAACCTTCATACCGGATCCACCAGGGTTCAAGGGGAGAGCTTTTAAATTTCCAGCCCCCATCCTGGTCCTGGGATGATCGGGTGAAAATTGCATCCCATTGGTTCCATTTACCGGGGCCGGCCCGTTTTGACCAGATGGCCTGAGGTTCGGGGCGCCTGAGGATATAAGGGCCAAACCGTTCCAGTTTTTCCTGTCCTCCGCAATCGATCAATGAATAATCCGGCCATTCCATAAGCTTGGATCTCCGGGCACAAGGTAGGACTTATTAATGATGCCTTTGCATTGATTAAAATCTTCTCGGCATTGTGTTTCACACCGTTTACCCTTCCACCGGCCTTCTGAATAGGCTTATCTTTGCGCCTCAATGGTCAAAAACCTGGGTATTGGAGAATGGTTGCAGATGGATGGCGCTGTCATCCTGGATGTGCGGTCCCCTTCAGAATATGCAAACGGCCATATCCCCGGAGCTTTTTCCCTACCCTTGTTGGATGATGAAGAAAGGGCGGCGGTAGGAACGACCTACAAACAAACCGGAAAAGAGGAGGCCTATTCACAAGCGCTGGACATCGCGGGACCCAAGATGAAAGACCTGGTAGCCCGGGCCTTTCAGCTGGCTCCTGAAGCCAGGGCCAGAATCCATTGCTGGAGGGGGGGCATGCGGAGTGGCAGTTTAGCCTGGCTGCTCCATGCCATGGGTTTTAAAGAAGTAAACGTCCTGCAGAGAGGATATAAAGACTACCGACAATGGGTTTTATCAAGATTTGATTATGCTTATCCCCTGATGGTTCTAGGAGGAAGGACAGGAAGTGCGAAGACGGAAGTGTTGAAACAACTCCTAAACCTGGATGAACCTGTGATTGATCTTGAAAAGCTGGCCCATCACAAAGGTTCTGCTTTTGGCTGGATCGGGGAAACGCCCCAACCAACCCAGGAACAATTCGAAAATGACCTTGCCGGAGAATTAAAATGCCTAAGGGAAAGATCCGCCATCTGGGTGGAAGATGAAAGCGAACATATCGGTAAAGTAAGGATTCCCCGGCCCCTGTTTTTACAGATCCGAAAGGCCCCGGTATTTTTTATAGACATTCCCAAATCGGTTCGGGTGCCCCACCTGGTCAATACCTATGCGCAATATGGAGATGAAAAACTGGAACAAAGTATTTTTAAAATTGCCAAACGGCTGGGCGGCCTGAACACCAAACTTGCCCTGGAAGCCCTGCAGAGGCAGGATTACGAGCTGGTTGCAAGCCTGGCCCTGAGTTATTATGATAAAACCTACGATACGGGGATTGGACTAAGAGAGCCCGCTTCCATTATAAAAATTCCCACTGAAACCATTGACCCTGCCCATAATGCAGGCCTGGTGCTCGAATACAAACTAAACCATTTCCATGGAATCAGTCAGACTTACGCAGTATAGTCATGGTGCAGGCTGTGGATGCAAGATATCCCCCAAAAACCTTGAAATCATTTTAAAGGCCACCGGAATGACTGTTCCGGATCCAAATCTCCTGGTTGGTTATGATTCCCGGGACGATGCCGCGGTATACGACATCGGTCATGACCTGGCAGCCATCAGTACGACGGATTTTTTTATGCCGATTGTGGATGACGCGTTTGACTTTGGCAGGATCGCCGCCACCAATGCCATCAGTGATGTCTATGCCATGGGTGGCAAACCGATCATGGCCATCTCCGTCCTTGGATGGCCTGTAAATAAGATACCGCTGGAGATCGCCCGTGAGGTCGTGGAAGGTGGCCGCGAAGTATGCCGACTAGCCGGGATCCCCCTGGCCGGTGGCCACAGCATTGACAGCCCAGAACCCATATTCGGCCTTGCTGTAACCGGGCTGATCCATAAATCAAGGATCAAACAAAATGACAAAGCCCGGCCCGGCGATCTCCTGTTCCTGACCAAACCCCTGGGTATTGGCATCCTCAGCACGGCTATGAAAAAAGGGATCCTCAACGCAGCGGATGAAAAGAAAATGATCGAAACGATGTGTACGCTCAACCGGATAGGTACCGAGCTTGCCGAACTTGAAGGCGTGAGTGCCATGACAGATGTCACCGGTTTTGGTTTATTGGGCCATCTGATTGAAATGGCTAAAGGCAGCGGCCTGACCGCCCACATTGATACCCGGCAAATTCAACTGCTGCCCAATGTAAAAACCTACCTTGAAGCATCCAGTTTCCCGGGAGGGACCACACGGAATTGGGACAGTTATGGCCATGAAGTCGGACCGTTGGATGAAACCTGGAGACTCATCCTGGCTGATCCACAGACCAGCGGAGGCCTTCTTATTGCGGTGCACCCCGATTCAGAGGGTGAAGTCATGGATATCCTGGGAAAACAGGGCCTCCGCGATCAACCCATTGGAAAAATGGTGGAAGAAGGCAAACAGAGGATCTGGATTGACTAACGGAGTGCTTTGGGACTTTGCACAGGATTGTGTGGGGTCATCACCGTTTCTGAATCCGGTGAAACATTGGCCAGAACATTGATTCTGACCCCTTCTGCCATCAACCAACTGGTAGCGGCCAGGACCACGATCAAAAGGACCAATTTGAAAGTTTTCATTTTTCTTTTGTTATTAATTATGAAACAAAGATCTATGTACCGCCAGGCTCAACCCAAGTAAAGGCGACGAGCGGGAAAAAAAATCCGACAGAACCAGGCTTTTGTTAAGGAATCAGTGGTTTTTCGCCCTTTAGGAATGAACCATACCCTTATCAGTGTAATTTAGTCCCCGTGAAGTCGGTCCAGCTATGCATTTTTTTGGGGATTGTTGGGGCAAAGGTTTTAGCCCAGGGTAATTTGGTACCTAATCCGGGTTTTGAGGACCGGATCTCCTGCCCTTCACATCTGAGTGACTTTACAGGAGTCGTAAAACATTGGTTTACACCTACTTCCGGAACTCCGAATTTCTATCACGCCTGCGCCAGCCAACCGGAAGTCGGGGTTCCGGACAATTATTTTGGCCATAAAACGGCCTTTAACGGACAGGCCTATGCGGGTATTATGACGAGCAATGCTTACCGGGAATACATCTCTGTCCAGTTGACCAGTCCCCTGGCAGCGGGAAAAACCTATAAGCTGATTTTCTATACCTCGATCATTTCCAAAACGAATTGCAATTCCCGGGGACTGGATGCCCTGTTTACCCCCCACCGGCCCCAGGCGGAACAGGCAAACGACAACCTCAACGCCCATGCATCCCTGAATCTGCCGGTGAACTATACCGGGGATCAATGGATTCGCACAGAAGCCTGTTACCAGGCCAGGGGGGGTGAACGATACCTTACGCTGGGTGACTTGACTTTCCCAAAGGCCCATCACGATTGCAAGGATGGTGAAATCTCCTATTACTTTATCGACGAGATCCGGCTGGAACCTGCGGTTTTTACTGAAAAAACAGTGACCATATCCACCTGCCGGCAAAACCTTCCACTTCAACTGGACGGAGTCGCCATCAGCCATACACTGGCTCAACCCGAAAAAATAAGTTGGAATTGGGATGGCAGTTTTAGCGGCAGATTCCGTACCATTGAAAAAAACGGTGTCTATCGGCTCACCATGGATTACCCCGACTGCAGCCATGAAACCTATATCCTTACGGTGACCGATGAAGATTGTGACCATGCGGTGTTTGTGCCCAATGTTTTTACCCCGGACGGAGACGGGAATAACGATGTTTTTGAAATAAGATCGAAAGGAATCGATTTTCAAAAGGTGATGGTGTTTAACCGTTTTGGCCAGGTGGTCTTTGAGTCCTCAGACCCGGATTTCAAATGGGAAGGGAACCATGAGGGTTCGATGGCTGGTAACGGGGTTTATCTATACCTTTTGAGATATGTGGTAAGGTCCGGAGGCAGGCCAGGGCTTCGTACAGGTTCACTCACATTACTACGTTAATAGGATTTATAGGATT
>CAYOPD010000077.1:7090-19556 GCA_964405735.1 uncultured Saprospiraceae bacterium
TAGGATTGTAGGATTATAAAATTGTAGGATTGTAAGATTTCATAACTTGCCTTTCGGTTTATATGTTCCAGGTGTTTAATTCAACAACACAGACAAAAGAATCTGGATCCCATTTTCGTTTGTATCAGTGACTGCATACGCGGTCAGATCAATAAGAATCCAATGAAAAAACTGATTTTTGGACTTTGCCTATTAATAAGTAGTAACCTGTTTGCTCAAAAGCAATACCGCAACCCTATCCTTTCCGGTTTTTATCCCGATCCGAGCATATGCCGGGTGGGAGAGGACTACTACCTCGTCACTTCCTCGTTTGCTTATTTTCCGGGGCTGCCCATCATGCACAGCAAGGATTTGGTCAGTTGGCACCAGATCGGCCATGCCATGACCCGCAAAAGTCAGCTGGACCTGACCGGTGCAGGGGTCTCCCGGGGCCTGTTTGCTCCGTCCATCACCTGGCATGACAGCCTTTTTTACATTACCTGCACGCAGGTGGACAAAGGCGGCAATTTTGTGATTACTGCCAAAGAGCCGGGAGGGCCATGGAGCGAACCCATGTATCTGCCCGAAGTGAAGGGAATTGATCCCTCCTTGTATTTTGAAGGGGACCAGGCGTATATCCTTTACAACAGCAACCCTCCGGACGATAAACCCCTTTATGACGGACACCGGACCATCCGAATGTACTCTTTCGACTGGAAAAACCTGAAGGTGACCGGGGAGGAAAAAATCCTGGTCAATGGCGGATCCGACCTGAGTAAAAAACCGGTGTGGATTGAAGCACCCCATATCCTGAAAAAAGACGGTTGGTATTATCTCTATTGCGCGGAAGGGGGCACCTTTTATGAGCACAGTGAGGTCGCTTTCCGCAGCAGGTCTGTAGCAGGGCCGTATACGCCGAATCCGGACAACCCTATCCTTACACAAAGGAACCTCGATCGCTCCCGGCCAAATCCCATAACCTCTACCGGTCACGCCGAAATATTTCAAACCCTGGCCGGTGAATGGTATGCAGTATTCCTCGGCTGCCGGCCCTATTCCGGCGATCATTACAATACGGGCCGGGAGACCTTCATGGCCCCGGTGTCCTGGATCAATGAATGGCCGGTGATCAATCCGGGTTTCAAAGAGATACAATATTCTTATCCAGCTCCGCTGATGCATCAGGCCTTATTCACTACAGGCATCAATGAATTCTCCGGCGGACAAGTTTACCTGGACCATTTTGATACCAAAGAATTGAATAACCGGTACAGCTTTCTGCGCACTCCTTCCCGGGACTGGTATAATTTTAAAGATAAAAAGGGATACCTGTCCATTGAGTTGTTGCCGGAGACCTGCGCGGGTACCGGCAACATCGCCATGGTGGCCGACCGCCAGAATCACCTCAACGGCCAGGTATCCACGCGCATGCGATTCCAGACCCAGGCTGACCATGAAAAAGCCGGCCTGCTGATCTTTCAAAACGAAAACCATTATTATTTTTTATGCAAATCCGCAGACCGTGGCCAGCCGGTGGTCCAATTGTACAAAGGACCGGGTAACCGCTATAAGGAGTCCGGCCCGGAGCTGCTCACCTCCATCCCGCTGAAAAAAAACAATGCCGGGATCATCTTTAAAGCAGTCGTGGGTGAAGGGGGTTATTCTTTCTATTTTTCCATTAAAAAAGATAAATGGCTCCTGGTCCGGTCTTCTGTAGAACGGGAATTCCTGAGCACCCAGACCGCGGGTGGATTTACCGGCGTCATGTATGGCCTTTATGCCACTTCTTCCGGACAGCCTTCGGTAAACCGGGCTATGTTTGACTGGTTAGAGAGGATAGGATTATAGGATTTGTAGGATTTGTAGGATTTGTAGGATTATAGGATTGTTATTAGGACTACTGAATCCAAATACCATAAGGGGAGATAGGAGGAAGGGAAATATTTAACTGACCACTACTGACTAACTGACTAACTGACTAACTGTCTAACTATCTCGTATCTTGTCTTCAATCTGTCTTTCCATGAAAAAATTAATCTGGTTATTGTTTTTGACCGGAACGAGCATGCTCTCTTATTCACAAATTCAGGCACTGGTCGGATATTGGCCTGCGCAATGGATCATGCCTCCCGGTATTGACCCGGACGTATATGGCGTGTACCATTTTAGAAAAAATTTTGACCTTGCAGAGTTGCCGGCGCAATTCATCATCCATGTCAGCGCGGATCAGCGTTATCGTTTGTTTCTGAACGGGAAACCACTAGGCCTGGGCCCGGCGCGCAGCGACCCCCAGCACTGGATGTATGACACCTACGACCTTGCAAAACACCTGGTCAGAGGTAAAAACACCCTTGCAGCCCTGGTATGGAATATGGGGGAACACGCTCCCTATGCGCAAATGACGGTACAGACGGGTTTCATCGTGCAGGGGCAATCCGAAAATGAAAAAATCGTCAATACAAACAACAGCTGGAAAGCCTTTATAAATACCGCCTACCAGCCGGTGATCAACGATATTCAGAAACTGCAAACCTATATCGTCGTCGGTGCCGGGGACAAAGTGGATGCTTCCAAATATCCCTGGGGATGGGAACAAACGGCTTTCCAGGACAACCATTGGCCACAGGCGGTCAAACCCTGGTTTAATGCCAAGACCCGTGGATTCGGCTCGGACGGCAACTGGATGTTGGTGCCCCGTTCCATCCCCATGATGGAGGAGTCTATGCTTCGTATGCACAACATCCGGAGGGCCAGTTCCAACATCAGATTGAATGAGGGGTTCCTGCAGGGAAAGGCGCCTCTGACGATCCCAAAAAATCAAAAAGCCACCCTGCTTATAGATCAGTCTCATCTGACCAATGCCTACCCTCAGCTCCAAGTAAGCAAAGGCAGGGGGGCCCTGATCAAAATGTCTTACGCGGAAGGGCTGATGGATGCCGACCGTCAGAAAGGGCACCGGGACAGCATCGATGGCAGAAGGGTGATGGGCTTTGACGATATTTTTATCTCGGACGGCGGGCTGCACAGGATGTTCCGTCCTTTATGGTTCCGTACCTACCGTTATCTGCAAGTGGATATCGAGACCAAAGGAGAAGCCCTGATCCTCGAAGATCTTTACGGAATGTTTACCGGCTACCCCTTTGAAGCCAAAGGCAACTTTGTTTCAGACCAGCCCCTGTTCGGCAAAATCTGGGATATCGGCTGGCGCACGGCCCGCCTTTGTGCAGGAGAAACGTATTTCGATTGCCCATATTATGAACAATTGCAGTATACCGGGGATACCCGGATCCAGGCGTTGATTTCCCTTTATGTAGCCGGGGATGACCGGCTCATGCGAAAAGCCATCAACGAATACAACCAGAGCCGGATCTATGAAGGGCTCAGCCAGAGCCGGTATCCCTCCAACGACATGCAAGTCATTCCTCCCTTTTCCCTGTATTGGGTCAGCATGATTTATGACTACTGGATGCACCGCAGTGATGATGCCTGGGTACGGTCCCTGCTCAATGGGGCCCGGGACGTGCTGGACTGGCACGAGCAAAGGATCGGGCCGGATGGTATGAACGGTTACCTGGAATGGTGGAATTTTGTCGATTGGACCTGGCCTGCCGGCACACCGCCTGGACGGGAAGGATCCTCCTCCATCCTTTCCCTTCAATACGTCTATACGCTGGGACAAGCCGAAAAATTATTCCGTTATTATGGCAGGAACCGTGAAGCGGACCATTACCAGGCCCTGGCTGAAAAAATAGCCGGCGCCACCTATCTGCGCTGCTGGGATGCTTCCAGACAACTGATGGCTGACCATCCGGAGAAAAAAACGTATAGCCAACACGCGAATATCTGGGCCTTGCTGACTGATGCCATACCCGTCGAAGACCGGCAAAGGGTATTTAAAACCCTGTTGGCGGACACCTCCATCACCCAGGCCACCTTTTATTTTAAATTTTACCTGTTCGAATTATTGAAAAAGATGGAAGCGGGTGACCTGTTCCCTGAATTGCTAAAGCCCTGGGAAGAAATGATCGGCCTCGGCCTTACCACTTTCGCGGAAAAACCGGAACCGGTGCGGTCCGATTGCCATGCCTGGTCGGCCTCGCCCAATTACCAGCTTTTGTCCATTGTGGCCGGCATTAATCCTTTAAGCCCCGGGTTTAAAGAGGTCAGCATCAGCCCCTACCTTGGCAAGCAGACCGAGGTGTCCGGAAAAATTCCCCATCCCAATGGCGATCTGAAAACCAGTTACCGGGTGGAAGGACAAAAACTTCATGCCAGCCTGGAACTTCCACCGGGTGTAAAAGGGAAATTTACCTGGAAAGGGATCATTTATCCGTTGAGGCCGGGGACCAACTCTTTTCAACTTGACCGCTGAACCTATGAAAATTGAAGTATCGCCGGATACGCCGGAAGAGGAGATTTACCGGATTTACCAGGTGCAGAAAGCCCATATCCCTGAAGCGGGTAAAACCGGCATACGGGAGCGTTTGTACAAACTTAAAAAACTGAAGAAAGCCATAATCCTTCACCGGAAGGAGTTTCAGCAGGCCATGTACGCCGATTACAACAAACCTGCTCCGGAAGTGGATATTGCCGAAACCTTTGTATTGCTCAATGAACTTGGCCATACGATCCGCAGGTTAAAAAGCTGGACCTCCAGGCATCATGTGGCCACACCCTGGTATCTGACCGGGGCCGCCAGTTATATCCATTATGAGCCCAAGGGGCATGCCCTTGTTTTTTCCCCCTGGAATTTTCCCATCCACCTCACCCTGATGCCGCTGATCTATTCCTACGCTGCGGGAAATGTCACCGTCATCAAACCATCGGAATACACTCCTTACAGCGTGGAAGTGGTAAAAAAAATCATTCGAATGGTCTTTGATGAAAAAGAAGCCTGCGTGGTTGAAGGGGGCGTCGCGGTGGGACAATACCTGCTCACCCTGCGGTTTAACCATATTTTTTTTACAGGCAGTCCTTCAGTGGGAAAGGCCGTCATGAAGGCAGCCGCCGAACATCTCTGCTCGGTCACGCTCGAATTGGGTGGAAAATCCCCCCTGATCATCGATGAGACCGCCGATCTGGACCTGGCCTGTTCTTTTGCCGCTACCACGAAGTTTCTCAACAGCGGGCAATATTGTATTTCGCCGGACTATGTTTTTGTACACGAATCGGTAAAGGATGGATTCATCCGGGAATTTATCCGGCTACTGGAATATAAATATGGCAGGAACGAGCAAGAATGGCTTACCGGAGATTATTGCCTGATGGTCAACGGAAAACATTTGTCCCGGGTCAAAACCATCCTGGAGGACGCGCTCTCTAAAGGCGCCCGGCTGGAATATGGCGGTTATATCAATCCGGAAAAAGAACTGATCGGGCCTACGGTCATTTCCGGCGCCAGCGAAGGCATGAAGATCCTGGAGGAAGAGATTTTTGGCCCGGTGCTGTTGTTGCGGACCTACCGGGATATCAACGAAGTGATCCGGAACATTAACGAGGGTGAAACCCCGTTGTCCCTCTACCTGTTCAGCCGCCGGCTAAAAACCAAAAAAAGGATTCGGAAAGAAGTTCGGGCCGGCACGATGTGCATCAACACCATGGCTGTACATTATTACAATTACAATCTGCCTTTTGGAGGGCTCAATACCAGTGGGATCGGACAAAGCCATGGTTTCTGGTCCTTCTGCGAATTTTCCAATGCCAAGGCAGTCATGAACCAATGGAGCCCGGTCAACGGAATCAAACTGGTGCTTCCTCCTTTTACGAAACTTAAAAAATTGTTGATCGATTGGCTGATCAGGCTGACCTAGTGAATGGGTGACTTTGAGTCACCCATTCACTTCAATCCAGCACCTGGAAAACGGACACCGGTTTTGCTTTATTCTTCAGGGTCACCTCACCCACCTTCCTGACTTTAAAGGATTCTTTTATTTTATCCACACAGCTTTCCGGGATGATGATTTCCCCTTCACGGGCCACGGACTGTAGTCTTTTTGCCGTATTCACCACATCTCCGATGACGGTATAATCCAGGCGTTTAAGGCCTGCGGAGCCTATGTTGCCGGAGATCATTTCTCCTGAATTGATGCCAATGGAGACCTTTGGATGATAGTTGCTGTTTCCGGCTGCCGGGAGTTGGTCAATGGCCTGCCGGATATCCAGGCAGGCTTCAATCGCCTGGTCCAGGTGATGATCTCCTTTAAAAACGGCCATGACCTCATCGCCGATGAATTTGTCGATATACCCTCCGTGTTTGATGATCTCCTTGCTGATGACATCAAAATACAGGTTTAGCAGTTTGACCACTTCATCGGCAGGTTCGCATTCGGTGATTTTGGTAAATCCGGTGATGTCTATAAAAGCCACACTGGCCACGATGGATTCATTGGCCAGGATCGATTCCTCCAATTCCTTTTGATTCATAAACTGCAATACGGACTCGTCCACATACATGCGGAGGATTTTATTTTCACGGATGGCCATGACGGTGTCCTGGAGCTGTTTGACGTACCGGATGGTTTTTTCCATGGTGATCTCCAGGTCTTCGAAATTGACCGGTTTGGTAAGAAAGTCAAAGGCGCCCCGGTTCATCGCAGTCCGGATGTTTTCCATATCGCCATAGGCTGAAATGATCACCGATTTTAAAATGGGATTGATTTCTTTGATCTTGGTGATCAGGGTGAGCCCGTCCATTTCGGGCATGTTGATATCGCTGAGAAGCAGCGCGATATCGGGATGGTCTTTCAGTTTTTCGAGCGCCTCACGCCCATTCATGGCAAATACGAATTCGTATTGCTGCTCCCGGATCTGTTTTCTGAATTTTTGTTTGATCAGGGATTCCAGGTCCGCCTCATCATCCGCCACCAGGATCTTGGTCATACCGCGATATTCTTCAATTTGTCTTTCAAGATAGTAAAATCCAGGGGTTTGGTCAGAAAATCATCCGCGCCAAGGGACATCGCCCGGTTATAGTTTTCGGCATCGCCATAGGCCGTGATCATCATGACTACGGGAGGCGGTGCTTTGTATTTGGTTTTGATACGGGAAAGCAGGTCAAGGCCGCTCATCCCCGGCATATTGATATCCGACAGGATCAGGATGGCTTCGTGGTCGCTGGACTGGAGGAAGGTCAGGGCTTCTTCCCCTGAAAAGGCAAATACCAGCTGGATCTCCCCATTCCGGATTTCTTTACGGAATCGTTGTTCAAAAAGGACCTGGATATCCCTTTCATCATCAACTACCAGGATTTTCATAAAGGGTTTTGGTTTTTTATTAAATATGTAATTAAAACAAAATTAGTCAGATCTGACCGGAAATCCAGGCATATTTTTATCCCAGGAACTGCAAAGCAGATCTTTTTGAATATTGACCTAGTGTACAAGGTAACGTAGCAAGGTTTCCTTTTTATTCCTGGAAACGTTGATGTGTGAACCATCGCTCATGATCAGGTACCCTCCCTCTCCGCGTATGTATTGACTTACTTCATTCAGATTGATCAGGGAGGCATGATGTACCCTTATAAAATTTTTATATTCGGAAAGGAGCTGCTGGATGTCCTTCAGGGTGCGGCTTGCGGTAATCCGGTTTTTGTTCTTTAGAAGGATATGCGTGTAATTGTCATCCGCCTCACAGGCGATGATGTCGTCCACGGATACCAATCTGAACCCCTCCATATTTGGAATGGCCAGTTTTTTAAGGGTATGTTCCTTTTGGCTTAGCTTATCTATCAGAAACTGGAATTGGTCCTGGCCTGGCCTGGATTTTTGCAATTGATAGCGGTCAATGGCTTCTTTAAGCTCCCTGGGATCAATGGGTTTCAGCAAGTAGTCCAAAGCGCTGTACCGGATGGCTTTAATGGCATAGTGGTGGAAGGCCGTTGTGAAAATCACGGCCACCGGAAGATTTTTGATTTGCTCCAGCAGGTCAAAGCCGTTCATCAGGGGCATTTCAATATCCAGGAAGATCAGGTCCGGTTTATGTTGCAATACCGCCCTGAGGCCATCCTTCGCGGAAGAACAGGATTCGACCAGAGAAACTTCAGGACCATAGTCTGCCAGCACAATTTCCAGGGCGGACCGGCAATCGGCCTCATCATCGATAATCAAGGCTTTTATCATAAGATCAGGGGCAGTTTAATGCGAATTTCGGTACCGGCCGCTTTTCCCAGATCGTCTGTTAAATCAAAAATTTCGATTCCCGCTTCCTCCCCGGAGTCCTGTTTCAACAGGCTGATCCGTTCCCGCGTGACCCGGATGCCAAAGGATTTATGTGTTGGCTGGATTTGGACTGATTTTAAAGCTGCCTGTTGACGTCCAATCCCGTTGTCGCGAATGATGCAATGCAGGCTGGCTCCGGATTCGTGGATGCCGATCTGTATATGACCCTGGCTCTCCTTGGGCATAAGGCCATGGTGAATGGCATTTTCCACAAACGGCTGTATAAAAAGAGGGGGTACTTTGATGGAAGTGGTGTCCAGGTTTTCAGACAGTTCAAATTGATATGTAAACCGGTAAAGAAAACGCAGGGCTTCGATTTCTATATAAAGTTTCAGGGCTTCCAGTTCCTGATCCAGGGATATCAGGGGCTGGGCGGAGTTCTCCAGGATCAGGCGGATTAATTTCGAAAATTTGATCAGGTATTCAGAGGCTTGTTCCTTTTCATTCCGGAGAATAAAATTATTGATCGAATTCAGGCAATTGAAAATAAAATGAGGACTCATTTGGGCACGGAGGGCCTGCATTTCCAGTTCGGCAGCTTTTTCTTTCAACAACTGGTTTTCCTGTTCGGTTGCAAGATTGGCTTTGATTTGCCGCACGTGGTCCATGGTTTTTTTCAGCGTGATTTCAAGGTCCCTGAGATCAATGGGTTTGGTCAGGAAATCATAGGCCCCTTTATTCATGGCGCTCCGGATATTGGACATGTCCCCGTATGCCGATACCATAATTACGCGCATCTGGCTATTGTGCTCCCTTATTTTTTCCAACAAAGTCAGCCCATCCATTTCCGGCATATTGATGTCGACCAGGGCTATGTCAATTGCTGATGTGCTGTTCATTTTTGCAATTGCTTCAATGCCATTCCTGGCAAAAATAAAATCATATCCATTGAGAAAGGGTTTGCCTTCAAAACGCTGAAGGATAAGATCTTCCTGATCTTCTTCATCGTCAACCACAAGAATGTTTGGCATGTTGCGTCAAATTAATCAGGTTCATTTATCCCCACGAGGGAGGATGATTTCAAATTCCGTTCCTATTCCAATCCTGGAATTTACTTTTAACTGGCCTTTATGGCTTTTCGTAATGATATCATAGACTATGGAAAGGCCCAGACCCGTCCCTTCTCCCGTCGGTTTGGTAGTGAAAAAAGGTTGAAAAATCTTGCCGATGTTCATCTCCGGGATCCCCACCCCATTATCGGTTACTTTAATGGAAATGTCGTTACCATGGCTGTTTGTGCTTAGGCCTACATGCGGAACATATTCGGATTCCAGTATGGGGTAACCGTCCGGACCTACAGGTCCCATCCTTTCCCCATTTCCCTGGATGGCAAAATGCCCTGAATTTATTCGTTTTTCATTTACGGCGTAAAACGCGTTATGGATTATATTGAGCAAGGCCCTGCTGATTTCCTGCGGGATGGCCATCACGGCCGGCAATCCGGGTTCCAGCCTGAAATCGTAACTGGCATGGAATGTTTTTTCCCTGGCCCGGAACCCGTGATAAGCCAATTTGAGCGATTCTTCACATAATGAATTGATGTTTATCCACTCCTTGCTGGAATTCCCCACCCGCGAATGAAATAGCATTCCTTTGATGATTTCATCGATGCGTTTGCCATGATGACTTATTTTTTCAGAGTTCCTTTTCAGATATTTGATTACCTGGGTCATGGCATTAGGCTGGTGCATTTCCGGGCCAGTCTCTTTTTCCTCCTCCAATTCGCCGATCAACTCCAGGTTGATTTCTGAAAAGTTGTTGATAAAATTCAACGGATTTTTGATCTCATGGGCTATGCCCGAAGTCAGTTCGCCCAGGGAAGCCATTTTTTCAGATTGAATCAGCTGTTGTTGTGTCGACTTAAGTTCTTCCAGCGTGCTTTCTGCATATGCTTTCTGTTTTTCGGTTTCCTGTTTCTCTTTTTTAATCAACAGATAGGCTTCTTTCTTCTGCATGTTATTTCTCCACAAGAAGAATACAATGATTAAAAATCCCAGTACCAAGGAGAGGAGTGCGTATATCCGGACATTGTTTCGAAATTGCTTCCTGGCCACTTCCATATCTTGCAGGCGACGTTCTTCCTGGAATGCAACCTGATGAAGGTGTTTTGATTTTTCAACGCTAAACAGACTGTCCCTGGCCTGCATCAGGATTTCCTGGTAAATAAAAGCGCTGTCCAGCAAATGGTGTTTTTTATAGAATTCCACCAACAGGTGGGTGGCCGCTGCAATGCCTTCAGGACGGCCTACCTGTACGGCCAGCATATAAGCTTTTTTTGCATAATAAAAACTGGAATCGGACATGCCATGGTCGTTGAAATCCTGACCAATCCTCCGGTAAACTTCAGCAAGAATATCAAGATTGTGGTGCTCCAATGCAGCTTCTATGGCCATCCGGTAATGAATCAAGGCTTGTTTTCGATCGCCTCTCTTGTTGTCCAAATCTCCCAGAAGCAACAATGGGCCTTCAGAATAATACATTTCAGGTATCAGGGATGCCTTTCCGTAATAGCCGGATGAATCCAGGTTGCCCGTCTCAAAATAAACCCGGCCAAGTTTATACATTGCCGAGGACTTTAGGTAATTCTGGTTTTGGGCATAGGGACTGAATCTTAAAGCCTCATGATAAAACCGGATTGCTTTGTCATATTCTGTCTGAAAATCATACAGACTTCCCATTCTTAGGTATACAAAGGAAAACCAGGCGGTGTCTTTTGAGAGTTCGGCGGTGCGTTTAGCCTTGAACAAGAGGTCCAGGGCCAGGTCGGCTTTGCCCTGGTTCTGAAGGATTTCTGCTAAAATGCCCGAAGAAATAATTTCATTCTTATAGTCTCCGTTTTTTTGCGCCATTTCAAAGTCGATCATTGCATACCAATAACTGCTGTCAATATTTATATTCCTGTAATAGAAACTTCGGTCCCTGGCCACCTCCTGGCGCAATGAATCCGGGACCTTTGATAAATCCACTGGGTCGTCATTCCATCCCTTGATTTCAATAAAAACAACCGTATCCCGGTCAACCAGAACTTCCCGGTCCTCAATATCCCTCCCATCCTTCGTGGTTTCAGCGCTTCCCCAGTTGCCCCTTGTGAATTTGAACTTATATCCATACCCGGCACGGTTCCTGATGGTGATGCTTTTGTGCATTGAATCCAGGTTTTTCAGTTTATAATCCGGATTGCCTGCATCCCACTGGTTGAAATTTCCGGCAATGTATATTTCATTCTTTTTTGTAGAATCCGTCACAATAAACTGAATCGAATATTGGCCGAAAAGAGTCCGGCCCGGGTAAAACAATAAAAAAATTATTGCAACGGCGGCTGAGGATATATACCTTAATCCTTCCGGAACCTTATCCCGGCTTAAATCCAACAGTTCCCTTGCTTTGACATGACTGATATTTGATAAGATTTGCCGCATGCTTGATTATACCTGTTGTTAACCGTGCCCGTACATCTAATTTAAGCTCTGGGATACAACTTCCTACGATTAATTTTTAGAAGCTTTTAGTTTTTAACAGGTCCGGACCGCTTTTTTTAAAATTATTCTTCATATAGGCAGAAGAACTTCAAAGTCGGTGCCGATTCCTTCTTTGGACTTTACCTTTAATTCACCCCCATGGCTCTTGGTGATAATGTCGTAGGCCATGGACAGCCCCAGTCCGGTCCCTTCCCCGGTTGGTTTGGTGGTGAAAAAAGGCTGAAATATCTTACCCATGATTGCAGCCGGGATGCCATTGCCATTGTCGGAAACCAGGATGGACAGCTTGTTGTCGAGTCGCTGGGTCCTCAAGACCACGGCCGGGGAATACAAGGACTCCATCTGAAGGTTATCCGATCCCTCCTGCATTCTGAATTTGTTATATTTCTGGTGTACGGCATAAAAGGAATTGTTAACCAGGTTCAGCAACACCCGGCTGATTTCCTGAGGGTTGGCCATCACCAGCGGCAGGCCGGGCTCCAGACTGCATTCCAGTGAAGCGGTAAAGGTCTTTTCTTTTGCACGGTAACCGTGGTAAGCCAATTTCAGGGCTTCCTCGCAAAGCAGGTTAATATTGGTTTTTTCCTTGACCAGGTTGCCTGTCCGGGAGTGCTGGAGCATCCCCCGGACAATATCATCGATGCGCTTACCGTGATGCTGGATCTTTTCTGAATTCTTTTTAAGGTTTTTATAACTGGACTGCGCTTCCGGCCTGATGTTGGAAAGAATGTTTTCTTCCAATTCCTGTATCAATTCCAGGTTTATTTCTGAAAAATTGTTGATAAAATTCAA
>CAYOPD010000078.1:0-19384 GCA_964405735.1 uncultured Saprospiraceae bacterium
AGGCGCCGTCCTGGCCGGTGACTCCTGTGATTAATGCTTTTTTCATGAAATCATTCTGATTTATAACTTCTTTAGATAACTTTTAAGTTTTTCCATATTCGACGATTCCTGTTATAATGGTATAGGCGCCTTCCCCCCATTCCAACTTAGTGCGATCCACATCCCAGAACAAATGCGGCGACAGGTCAGAAATCTGGTAATCCATAGAAGGGGTAAGATAAGAAGTTAGGAGTTAGAAGTTGGGAGTCCTGAAGCGTCGGGAGGGGCGAAGGCTCCTGACAGTATAACACTAATGCTCGGCTGCCATGCTATCGCGCCCTAGCTTCTACCTTCTAACTCCTCACTGGGAGATACTGCTTCAACTTACTTAATGGCTTTTTCCACAACGTCAACCACTCCGGCTTCAATCCATTCAATTTCCAGGCTGCATGGTCCTGACGGTTGGCAAGCCAGCGGGCCTTGAAGGAAAGGTTGCTTTTGCCCCCGGAGCGCATGGCCACCAGGGTCTCGGAGAGATAGGCGCACGAAATATTCCAGCGGTAGAGCATTCTCAGCATCAATTCATAATCCGCAGAAATGGTCAGTTCCTTGCGGTACAACCCATATTTAAGATAACAGGCCTTTTTTAAAAAGAAAGCCGGGTGTGGCGGCATCCAGCCCTTTAAAAACAGATTTTTTTGAAACGGGCCGGATTTCCAGGAACGGATTACTTTCCGGATATTGTTTTTACGCACATATATCAGGTCACCGTACACCGCGTCCACCTTTTGTTCTTTAAAAGCCTGCACCACCCTCGAGATCACCTCGGAATGGAGGTAAAAGTCATCGGCGTTCAGGACCGCGATCACTTCGCCGGTAGCCCTGTTTATCCCTTTATTGATCGCGTCGTAGATGCCTTCATCCGGACCCGAAATGATCGCAGCCAGGTGGGGAAAGGACTTCGCGATCTGAAGGGTATCATCGATCGATCCGCCATCGATGAGGATGTGTTCGATCTCCGGATATTCCTGGGCCCGGACGCTTTCGAGGCAATCCCTGATCACTTCTGAATTGTTCAGGGAGGGGGTTAGAATGGTTAGGGTCAATTGGGAGGGGGGAGTTGGAAGTTGGGAGTTGGAAGTTAGGGGCGATAAGGTCCCGGCAGTATACCAGTATCGCAAGGCCGACAAGCTATCGCGTCCTCCCGAGGTTTCAGCTGCGGGACTTCTAACTTCTGCTTCTCAGGAGTTATCGTTATCTTTTTTGAGTGGACTGAAGGAGTCCGGTGATAAACATGCCCACCCTGTTTAATTTTTCTGCTAGGCGCTGGAAGAAAAAAGTTCAAAAACAACGCGAGACTGCTAATCCAACGCGCCCTAGCTCCTAACTCCTGGTTACCACACAATTCTCCATCACCAGCATATCCATCTTCGTCCTCAGAAAACAATCCAACGCCTCTTCAGGGGTATTGACGATAGGTTCATTTTCATTGAATGAAGTATTTAAAAGTATGGGTATCCCTGTTTTTTGCCTAAAGCGTTCGATCAGGTTGTAATAGCGTGGAGCGATGTTTTTATCCACGGTCTGGAGCCTCCCGCTGCCGTCCACGTGAGTGACTGCGGGGACCAGGGTCCTTTTATCTTGGCGAATGGGATATACTTTTTCCATGAAGGGGACCTCCTCATGGCGGGTAAAATATTCGGAGGTGTATTCCTTGAGGATAGATGGAGCGAAGGGACGGAAACTTTCCCTCCTTTTGATTTTCAGATTGAGCAATTCCTTGGCATGGGGATTGCGCGGGTCGGCCAGGATGGAGCGGCCCCCAAGGGCACGGGGACCGAATTCAGCTCTTCCTGTAAACCAGCCCACGACGCCGGGCTCGATCAGTTTATCGGTGACGATATCGTATAATTCGCCATCCTCGTACTTCCGGTACTGAACTGACTTGTTTTTCAGCAACTGTTCGATTTCCCCGTTGGAAAAATGCGTCCCGGTAAAAGCATTGAATACCGGTGCCGTTCTTTTGTTGCCAAGGATATGGTGCCAGGCATAAAGGGCGCTCCCCATGGAGATGCCGGCATCGTGTCCCGCAGAAGGAATATAGACCTGCCTGAATCCGGTGGCATCCGCCAGTTTGCCATTGGCTACGGAATTCTGAGCCACCCCTCCTGCCAGGCAGAGATTTTCCAGCCCTGTTTTTTTCCTGAGGTCCGAGGCGATATGGAAGATGAGCTCCTCCGTCACCCGCTGCACCGAGGCGGCCAGGTCTTTATGATATTGGCCCAGTTCCTCCTCCTTTTGCCTGGGCTTGCCGAATTGATTTTCAAATTTGTCAGAATAGAGATTGCCTACTCTCGGTATATGGTCATCATAGTTGAATCCGGCTTTTGTGGGATGCACAAAATAATCCTGGTCCCAGTCAAAGAGCCCGTTGGGCAAAAACCGTATAAGCTTTCTGACCTCTTCCGTATACCTCGGTTGGCCGTATGGAGCGAGCCCCATAACCTTATATTCATCGCCGTAATTTGGGAATCCCAGGTATTGCGTAAAAGCAGAGTAAAACAAACCGCAGGAGACTGGAAAATCCACACTATCCAAAACTTCCAGCTTGTAATCCTTACCGACGGCCCTCATGGTAGTGGTAAAATCACCTGATCCATCCAGGGAAAGGACAGCCGCCTGTTCAAAAGGCGAAGGATAAAAAGCGGAAGCCAGGTGGCTGCGGTGGTGTTCGATCAGCATCAGCCTCTTTTTAATGGATAGCAGGTCCAGGCTGCCATCCACCTCCGCGAGAGCGCTCTTGAGATCATAAATTACCGACTGGTTTCTTACCCGCTCCGACAAGTTAAAGAACAGAAAAGGCTGTTTTGCCAGGAGCAAAATTTTTTTCCAGAGTTTGGCTTTGGGATTCCTACCTATGGTGATAAAATCAATGTCCTTCATTTGCAGACCCTGGTCCCTCAGGCAAAAGCGGATGGATTTGAGAGGAAAACCAGCCCAATGTTTGACCCTGGTGAAACGTTCTTCTTCTGTAGCTGCCAGTAGTTTACTATCCAGAAGGGCTGCTGAAGCGTCGGCGTGATATGCATTAATCCCCAGAATAAACATGGTCCCCCTTAGTATTCAAAGAGGCTTATTCCTTGACAAAATCATACAAACATCCATTCCTGATATCAGAATAATGTGCTTAATCCTTCAAGAACTCAATGAAAACATCTGCTTATACTTAGCCAGCAACTCTTCCAATTTCGTATTGGCCCTGGCATAATCCAATGCCCCCTGGCACCAGGTACCAAAGGTGTTTTGGTCCCAGTCTACAGCCTGGTTGATTTTTTCCAGCCAAAGTCCGGGATTATTAAGAGGCAGATCCCACCCGGCCATATTTTCCTCCAGGTTTTTCCACGGAGTTTGATCACTGATCAACACCGGCCTGCCCACCGAAAGGGCTTCTATAATAGCATGTCCAAAATTTTCCCCAAGGGTCGGGAGAATAAACAGGTGTGATCCAAGAATTTGCTCATTTATCATTTCATTTGGAACTACCCCTTCAAACTTAATCTCAATATTCTCCGGAAACTTTTCCAGTAATTGCTGGCATTTATTCAAGTATTCTTTGTCCTCAAGATCTCCGATGATTCTTAATTTGATTTTTCCTTTTACACCCCTTAAGATGGGCATGATAAAATGGATGTTTTTAATTGGATGCACACGGCCTATAAATATCATGTCCAAATGGCCCCGCGACTTATCCGCTTTTGAAACAAAACGATAAACAGGCGAAGAAAAATGACTGATAGTATAAGTTTTAACGGGTCCCAATATTTTTTGAATTTCAATCTCTTCGTTAAAATTTGTTGCATGAAATATTACCTTCTTATGAATGTTTAACCATTTAACCCATGTTAAAAATATACGCTTTTTTAAGTGTTTTCTTTTCAGTGCACTGGGTTTTAACACCCCATGTGTCGCAACTATAATTTTCGAAGGGTGCTTTAATATTCGATGGGCCAGAACGGCATATATTGTGAATGGAACAGAAAATAATCCATTTAAATAAACATAGTCCGGGTTAAAATTAACTAACTCATTTTTAATAACATTAAAACCCAATCGATCCCGCGATAAATACTTTACCCTGCTCGTTTCATCAACCTTCACATACTCATTCAATACTATCCCCGGCAGTGGTTTGGAGGAATGAAGATCGTAACCGCTGGTAATCACCAGCACCGTTGAATGTTCTTTTAACTGACTCACCATGTTACTACAAGACCTAATAGGCCCGCCTGCTTTGTATGCAGGCGCGTACCAGTCACTGAATACAAGTATCTTCACTAAATATGGACAGTCAAAGAGTTTGCCGATTGACCTTTGGGTTTAATAAGCCCGGGTAATATATTAAACAATATATATAAAAAAAAAGACGTTTTCACAAAAGAATTTAATGCCTGCATGGTATCATTTTCCATACAAAAAATTACTTCATAAAATAATACCGGCATGAAGATCAACAGAATGGGTTTGACGTAAGAAAGTGAAACAATTATCCTGTGCATAAGGCCCAATACCAGTCCAAAAAAAAACATAAATACAGACCCTCCGATCCTTCCAAAGCTTCCATAGGCTTCCCCGATCGGACCCACATTGGTAGAATACGAATCGATTTTTATACCGGCATAATAATTCATGTTGAAAATTCCACCAGACATTGGTTTCTCCGGCCAAAAAAGTCTTGGAACAAAGGATGCTATCACCGATTTAAACAAGGCCTCTCCATGGTCAAAAGGTTGTCGCTCAGGAATCCTATTCATCACCAGAGACAGATTATACCCATTGTTAAATCGTAAATAAAGTGAAAACAGGTTCTCTAAACTGCTTGCCTTATTAACATTTGACAGCGTTTGCACATAAAGTGCCATGAACGTACCTACGTTCATTTCTTTTTCCACGCCTCTCCGGATTAAAAGCCTGTAATTTGACTTTACAAATTGGAGGGTTATTGTAAGTATAAATCCAATCGCCAGGGCAAGCACTTTTTTTGGTATTGATATATTTTTGCCAATAAATATGATCCCAACCAAAGTAACACCCATATAAAAAACGATCGTAAACATTCCAGACCGAATGCCATGATACAATATCCACAAGCAAATACTCCCAAGAAATAAATGCTTTAACAATCCTCCCCCTCTGGAAAAATATAAAATTAAAAATCCGGCAAAAACAAACAAAAATAAAATGGTGAATACATATTGCAAAAAATCCGGTACAATATAACGAAGGTAATAAGAAGAGACTCCTACCATGATAAAATAAAATCCCATCTTTGGATTCAGGCTGTTTTTCAGTCGGTAAATGGCATCCTTTAATAAACTGCCTTCAGCGGATATACGAACCCAATTCAACCCAATCATAAAAAGAATAATCGCGGGCAAGGCATAAGCAAAATAGTCCTCCCTTGAGACCCTCATCCATTGGTTCATAATAACAGCGGGTTCAAAGGCCTTAAAAAAGTATTTATATCCGAGGTATGGGCCTATTAAATACAATAAACAACTGTAAAGGGCTATAATATCCGGTATGATTGAAGTTTTAGAAAAATTTGAAATAAATCCCCATAAAGCGATCCCGGTAATAAAAAAAGATATGGTATAATAATTCTTAAATACCAACACCTCGATGAGGCCAATAATTAATGCAGCAGTACTGAAAAACCTGTTCATTTTAACTGATCAAATACAATATTTAATCGGTGTGAATAGGTATGGTTTGAGACCGCTCGTTCATATCCTCCTTTTCTGATTTTCATGGATAATTCCAGGTCTGAACCTACCCGATCCAGGTGAGACTTTAGCTCCTCATATGAAGAGAATACCAGAATCTCCCTGTTCGGTTCGAAACATTCCAATACTGAACTTCTATACTCCAGGATTTGCAATCCCCCACATCCGGCTATTTCAAAAGCCCTGCAGTTCAATGAATCAAACTCCGTCATGGAAGTAGAATTTATGCATGCCTTGGCTTCCCCAAATGCTTTACTTTTTACTTCTTTTACAATAAATTTTTTTTGATAAATTGAAAATATTTCAGGTGCGACCCACTTGGGAGGTTTATTCCCAAACAACTGGATATTATATTTTCTTTCAGCTATTAGTTTTCGAAGCAATAGTTGACGGTAACCATATGTGTTGCCTGCAAATAAAACCGATGAATTAATTTCCGAAAAACACCATTTGTGCCAATCCGGATTCATTGCTTCCGGCAAATAATGAGCATTAATATCCAAAGATTTTAATTTTTGAACCGCAAAACGATCCTTTATATAAACAAAATCCCATCCAAAACACAATAAGCCTTGCATGGTCATATTTGAGGCAGTGTCTCCCCACCAGCTTACCGTAATTATATCCCTGCTCTTTAATTCCATCAGCACTTCTTCCTTTAAGGATTGTGTAAGACAAAGAACCATTTCCGGTTTATACCATTGAACGGCCTTCAATAACCATTTTTCCTGCACATTAAAGTGGTTTGGGAAAAATTTGTTTTCGGTTAGCTGTATCAGATGCCTTGTCTTTTCATTCAAGAGTCTGACCGGCCGCGGCATAGTAAGTACCTCATGACCCATTTTCCGCAGCGTATAGGATACATTGTCCTCAAAATTGTCTTCGTAACAGATATTTGGAATTATTATTTTCACTTCACAAAATCTTGAGTCCGGAATTCAACGGATGTTTTTTTATACTTTAAATCTCTCAAATACATAATGTTCCAAAGTTGTTTTATTGGACCTAATCCAGGTAAACATTTTGTCTAATCCTTCTTCAATTCCTGTATGTGGTTTCCAGCCAAGGTCATGATAAACCCTTTGAATATTTGAAACATATACCTTTTGATCGCCAGGACGCCAGTCTTCTGTGCGTGGCCGGATGGTTTTGTTAAACTTTTTAGATAAGAGCAATACAAGTTCATTTAAGGATAAGGTGTACTCCGGTCCACCGCCCACATTGTATATTTTTCCGGAACACTTTGACTGATTATTAAAACAAAGATCATAGAGCCTCACTAAATCCTCGACAAAAAGGACGTCCCTGATCTGCTTACCGTCACCAAAGATCGTAATATCCACTCCCAATAAAATGGCAATGGTAAACCAGGCCATCCACCCCTGATCCTCAATACCAAACTGCCGATGTCCATAGATACAGGATTGACGCATCACCACCGTCGGTAAATGAAAAATTCGCGAGTAATCGTGCACATATTGATCCCCGGTTCCTTTACTGCAACCATAGGGTGAATAGAAGTCCAATTGCATATCCTCCCCTACGCCGATTTGCAAATTTTCGTATTCATAACGGCCCGCCCTTTCGACAACCTTCACGTGATCCATTCTACCGTAAACTTTATTCGTCGAAGAATAAATAAGCAGTGGATTTTGATGATTATGACGCAATGCTTCCAATACATTTAAGGTGCCTAAAGCATTAATCTCAAAATCATCCCTTGGATTCAGTACCGAAGTGGTGACGGCCACCTGTCCGGCTAATAACAGCACACCGTCGATATGCCCCAGGGAAAGCAGGCTATTTTGCAGGGTAGAATAATCCCGGATATCCACCTTCATAAATTTAAGACCGTATTTTGACTGGATCTGCCGCAAATTATATTCACTCCCTACCCTGGATAAATTGTCCAAAATAATTACCTCATGTCCTGCTTCAAGGAAATAATAGGAACTATTGATTCCAATAAATCCGGCTCCTCCAATGATAACCAATTTCATTCGCGTTTACAATAATTTAGATTTTTGGATAATTGAAAGATACAAGCCGGCATATTGCAATGCTATATGTTCCGGTTTAAAACGTTCAGTATTTTTTTTCCCCAATTCCACAATCCGGTTTCTATAATCATCATCTTCCAATACCTTCAGTACACCTGCCCGGATATCCTCCATGTTATACGGGTCAACCAGGTGGGCTCCCGCTCCGGCCACTTCCGGCATGGATGAAATCTTACTGGTAATTACCGGAACGCCTACTGCCTGTGCCTCTATGATGGGCATGCCAAATCCTTCGTAAGTAGAGGCAAAAACCAGCAGGTCCATAGCAAGGTATTTTTCCAACATTTGGATTTGACTAAGCCCGGAATGATAATGAAAAGACAAGCCGGTTTGCAATAGTTTTTCCCGGTACGCCTTATCCTGCTGGGCTACCACATGGACTTCGCAGGAAATGCCTCGAAGTGCGTCCAGGACCAATTTCCAGTTTTTATTGGGTGCATTACCTATCAGCAGTATCTTAGGCACTTCGGATATGGCCCGTGCAGGCCGGGCAATAAATATATTCGACAGGGCTATTGGGATCACTTGTACTTTTTCCGGTTTACAATTGGTGAGCGCAAGGATCTCGTTTCTGGTTTGATGAGAAATGGTGGTGACTTTATGGCATCTTTTTACTGGAAGATCCAGCCAAAAATATTTTAAAACAGACCGGGCGAGGCCCGTTTTCTGCCTCAAAAAAACACAATCCAAAATCGTTTGCACTGTCTTTTCTTTATTCAGCAGGATTCCGATAAAAGATATATCCCCGGTTATATGATTAATATCCCCTTGTTGAAACACAGCCTGAACCATCATAAACAGCCTGGGAATGATGCCCTTGCTGAAGTACGGAGCAATCCTTGTTTTTGTTTGAAAACCAGCTGGCAGATATTGACGTACATCTTTAAAGATAATCTCCACACTGAAATGAAAACCGGGTATGGGCTTTCGCTGAAAGTATACAACCCGAACAGTCTTCATGCTTTAAAGCCTAACCCCACTTTATCATCGGTTGATTCATCCTCATTTTTTAAGGACTTTTTGTTTTAATTTCTTTTCATATTTCAGAAAGATACTCTTTATTACATCTCTTGCTTTCGAAGCTTTTCCTGCGTGCTTATAATAGTACTGTTCGTAAAAATCGAGGATATCCTGCCTGGGCCGGCCAGTTCCGGAATCATCTTTCATTCCGGCCCAATGAATGATAAAGGGGTGGTCGTTTATTTTTTGTTCCAGTGCACTTAAACGGATAAATTCAGCTTCGTTACCTGCCGGGTAAATCATAAGCGGCATCCGGTGCACCTTGATTCTATTTTGTTGTTCCATTTTGTGAAAAATAAAATTCACGATACCCTGTTCTCCATTAAAAAAAAAGTCGGCATACTTAACTGTTGGAGGTTCGGTCCAATTTAAAATCAGGTCAAAGTCCTTTCTTTGAATAATATTGGAGGTCCCGAACCACTGACCGGAATTAAAACTATATCCCGGAAATATGAATCCCGGGGTAATCTCCTGAATTCGGCCGAGGTTGTAATAAATTTCATTAAACCGGTTAATTTCGGGAATTTCTTCATCGATGATAAAGGGTGCATCTATATCCTTTACACGATCCAGGACTCTCCCCGTAAAAACGGTATCCGGATCCAGGATTAGAAATGAATGCTTTGGATTCAAAAATAAAGGTTCCAGCTTCCCAAAACCCCAGCCCAATTTTTTGCGATCCAGCCATAATATGCCTACTTTGAAAATACGTTCGATGCTCTTCGATTCTACCGGCCCTGCTCCAAAGTCTTTAATGAGGTAAATGGGAATCTCCGGGTACCAGTAGCGAATGCTGGCTATACAAATTTTGGCAACTTCAACATCGTACCGGTAGGTATTGATATATATTCCTCTTACCTGCACGGTCGATTTGCCAAGAGGCACTCTATTGATTTAGTTTGCCGTTTAGGGTGTTTCATACAACTCCATTAAGGATTGAGTTGCCGTGGACAATTCAAAACAAGAAGCCTCCATCCTTGCCAGGGCGTCTTCCCTGGAAATCGACCGGGGCCTGTTCAAGATTTCTATAACTTCCTGTGCCCAGTTGGTAGTCTTATGATCGAGAGAAAGTCGTTGGACCAATTCTGGAATGACGATAACATCATCCACAATACCATTGGTCGTAAGTATTGGCAGGCCCGCCGCCTGGGCTTCGACCACCACCAGACCCAGTCCCTCTTTAGGTTGTTCCAGTCGTGGAAACAATAACAAGTCCGCTTGTTTCATAATACTGGCAACATCATTTCTCCAACCCATCACCCTGACCTGTTCTTGGAGGTGCAATTCTATGACCCTTTTCCTCAGAGGTTGTTCTAGTTCCCCTTGACCAACAAATAAGGTATAAATTTTAGGGTATGTCCTTGCCAGTTCAGCCGCTGTCTCCAGTACAAAAAAGGGATTTTTATACTTATTCATTCTTCCAACAAACAATAATAATCTGGCTTCTTCCGGAATCCCCAATTCTCGTTTAATACTGACCCATTTGGCCGGCCTGAATAGTGTCATGTCTATCCCATAATAGAGCACTTTATGGCTTAATTTCCCGGTTAAGAAGCTTCCATCGGAATATTCTGCAAGGGTGTGCCTGGAAATGCCTACGAGGATATCCGAAAATATTTGACCTAGGCATTTAAAGGGTCGCAATAACATGGCCTGAAGCAAGACATTACCGACAGGCAACGCACGATCATTGTTATGTATATGCAAAATCCGTTTACGAAAGGGGATCCCTATAGTAGCTGGCAGATAAAATCCACTGAGGTAATCATGATGTACATGCAGGATATCATATTTACCCTGTGCCAAGGCAGCTCTGAGACTTCTTAGAAATACAAACTTTTTGCGGATGCTGACGGGTGAGTACAAAATGATACCTCCTGCATTTCTGACAAGGTTATCCAGACCACCAGGCTTATTCAGTAAGCAATAGAACGTCCAAACCCAATCCGGACGAATTTCCCTTGTCCTGATAAAGACCTGGATTAACCAATTTTCTACAGCTCCCCTGTCTAGATTTTCTACAATGTGTATAATTTTCAACTTTAAAAATAAAACAGGCTTATATTTTCAGATTCATTTCTGTTTCAATGCATCCATGTATAAACTTTCCCATTGATATTTTGGGTCATCCAGCAGCCATTCTTTGGCTATATAATCAGATTGATGAAATCCCGTTTTGATGGCCGACACAAAATTTGATTTTAACAAAGAGTAAAGCAGGTAATCCGTGTCGTAAATGGTTTGATGTTCATATCGCTGATAAAACCATACGTTCACCGCCTCCATGGCGAGGTTTGATTTGCATCTTTTATATTGAATGATTTGGCTTGGATTTTCAAAATAAGATTTTAAAATCTTTTCTCCATCCGGAACAATCACCCTGAGTACTCCTCCCGGCTTGAGGATTCGGTGACATTCGCTCAATAACTTTTGCCCACTTTCAAAGTCGAAATGCTCCAATACATGTTCCGCAAAAATTAAATCAAACGTATTGGCTTGAAATGGCAGTCTTCGGTTGAAGTCGCACAAATAATGCACGTTTCGGTCCTGAAATCCATCAATATTAAACCAACCCTGCCCTTCAACTCCTCTTGGGCCAGATCCGAGATTGAGCTGTTTTTTACCTGGATGATCACGCAGCCAATTTCGAATTACCCTTCGTTTATTGAATATTGCATCAAGCATTCGTAACCGGACAAAATAAAGATCCCAACGAAGTAAAGCCAGGGTTCGGTGTGAAAACAGGAATAACAATATTCTACGCATAATTTCCCTTTGATTCATAACCGATATGGGAATAAGCCTTCTCAAGTCCGTGATACATAGCTCTCATGATAATACGGTCCTCTTTATCCATAAAAAACGACCTGAATAGCTCAAATAATTTACGTCTATATGAAATTTTTTGAAAATTGCAGTTACGCATATATTTTAGCATGACATGCGAGTAATAAATTCCCTGTGTCAACCCAGCCAGGTAAGAGAGCGTAAATCTGGATGGAGGTATATAGTGGTAAAGATATAATTGTTCAAAAAGCCCCATGCCCAAACCAATATCACAGGCGCACATGGCCAAATCATTATCCCCACCGCTAAGCAATGAACCTGCCGAACGATCAAGTATGATAACACGCTGTCCTGATTCGTGAACAGATTTATAATGCAATGCTACCTCCCGCCTCAGGCAGAGGCCTGCACCATTAGGCATAATGTCATTTTCAAAATATAAATTACCCCATTTATTACCTAGAAAAAGACGATGCACCAGCATGCCCCAATACTTTTTTGTCCAGGCAGGAGGTTCCTTCTCGTATATCAATTGCACCTGTCCGCTGTATGCCCCTATATAAGGAAATTCATTAAATATCCGGTCTGCTTCATATAAAAAATCGTTTCGTATAATGTTGTCATCATCTATAAATATTACTAGCTCACCAGAAGAATGGGTTATGCCTGAAAGTCGCGCATAAGTAAGACCTTGCCTTGGCTCCGCAATTACCCTCGTCTTTGGATTCCTTTTAATATAACTCTGAATCAGTTTGGTTTCTATCAAAGGGGGAGTACTATTATTATCAATGATCAAGAATTCTTTAATAATACAATTTTGACACGCTTCGTCCATTGCAGCAAGAACCCGCTCCAGTATATTTAAATCAGGATTAAATGAACATGTAATTACTGAAATCCTACTCACCTGTATCCTTCTTAACCTTTAAATATTATACGATCATCACATTTGAATCCGAAATGATCAATCCATGACGAATAATGCCTCCCCCTACGCCATCCTTGCATTTCCACCCAATACCCAATCAAAAGCCAGTTTATTATTCAAATCAACCATCACCCTTGTATATCCGTACAGCTGCCTCAGATGAATGTTCAATTGAAAAAGGAGAACGATTTACCATCCATCCGCAGAATTCAAGACTGGGTTTTGGCAGCCTTAGGATCTCAACCAATTTATTGGACCATAGTTCCACACTCTCGTCCAGTTCCATGGTATGAAAAAGGGAGTCAACAACCTTACATTCCTTTGGCACTTTATCACTGGCCAGAACAGGCAATCCGCAGGCTTGGGCCTCAATGGCAACCATGCCCAAACCTTCCTGGGCAGAAGGAAATAATAAAACCGCTGATGCCCGCATAAGCCGGTCCAAATCCTGGCGAATACCAACCAATTTAATAGAAGTAGAAAGTCCCCAGCTTTCAACAACCTCCAGCAGTCTTTTTCGCTGCATTGCACCCGCCCCCGCCATTATAAAACAGAGTTTGGAATCCAGTTTCATGGCTGCTTTAATGATGTGTAGAGCCAGCCAAGAATTTTTATGATTCTGAGGGTGTTTAAATTCCAAAGCATGGTCCAGCCTGCCTGCGAATAAGACAATATGACTATCTGCTGTCCAGCTAAACTCATTAAGAACAGAGGTCCTGTCATTCTCATGGATCACAGGAGTATTAAACCGCTGAACATTAATACCACAATGCAATACCGAAACTCTTGGCTTCCCTACAAGAATAATCGCAAAGCCATAACTCAACAAAACCTCCTTGGAGGTCCCACATATATCCGTAGCATAGATTCTCGTAAATGTTTTGCCCAATTTTGAAGTCAACTTGCGGACTATATCAACATTATAATTTACTTCAATATTCATCCATGGATTGTGTACATGCGCCACACGCACTCTCGGTAGCAAACCTGTTCCCCACAGAAAATGCCAACCACAGGTATAGTCATTATGATCATGTATGGCATTGTATTTCCCATTCATGAGCAGTTTTCTGAATTTCTTTATAAACTGAAATAAAGAAGATCTGCTGTATTTGATATAAAACAAATTCGAACCAAGGTTTTTTGCCTCTTCGTCAAAAATTCCGCTCTGACCACCGGTAATTAAAAAATCTAATTGTCCAATATTGTTACGTTTCCAGTATTTGAGCATTTCAATCAACCAGGTCTCTGCCCCTCCCATATTAAGGCCCCCTATTACGTGTAAAATTTTCAAGCCAGGCCCCTTTCCTTCATTCATGTACAAAGATTAATCACCTATTCTCCGTGTTAAAATAACTGGTGGCCCTGCAACAAAATATATCAATGTTGACAAAGCCATTTTATTTTCATGAAATCCATTTACATACCCATTCATTACAGAATTTATGCTGTCTAAAAACCGCGTTGAGAATTATCATACTCTAATCCATCCACAACCACCTGAACTGTCCTACGTTCATCCGAAAGATTTAAGTCCAAACATGCCCAACAAACATATAAATCAATTGGCAAAAACGATTTTATACAATCCGAATAAATTAATCATACAGGAGTATATAACCCAGGGATAAGGTTTTAATTTTAATGAGCTTGATTACCCCGTTAAATGGGCGTCAAGAGTTTGGGCATATTCTTTAATTCCAAATATTAATTTAGCGGTTTCCCTTTTTAACGAAAGTTCCTGAACGATTGAATCATAATTGTGCTTTACATACAAGATTTTATCCAGTAAATGTTGATAAATATCCCGGGTGTCCGCCTCCACCAGCAATGTTGTGTAATTCATCCTGGAGGCAAGCTCACCAATCCCTCCTGAATTAAATCCAATGAACGGAACACCAAAATCCAAGGACTCAAAATAAATTCTTCCCAGGGGTTCCAAATGTGCTAAATGAAGGACACAATCAACTTGATTATATATACTGAATTTGTTTTCAACAAATCCTCTCCATTCCAGGTTCTCAAATCGTTTAAATTCATTATAATATTTTGTAATTTTCAATTGCTTATCTTCGTCTCCAAATAAAATCACTTTTAATGTTGTTTCAGAATTATTTATCATCAATTTCAATAAAGGAATCAAATGATCCACTCCTTTAGACTTTGTAAGTCTACCAATAATGCCAATTGTAAAAGGATTTACACGGCCCCTTCTTTTGACCAATTCCCTATTCTGAAAATAATATCCATCATAAATTACCATAGAAGGATATTTTAATTTAAATTGAATAAATTTAGAAACCGCTAAAACGTATAAATTATTTCTTTTTTTGGGTGGCCACCTCCTATAATCAGTATCTTCCAGCAATCTTACATGAACAAAAAATTTCTTTTTAAACATTACTCTGGACAATAATTCCAAATACCTCAAATGGCCAGCTTCATTTAAATATACAAAGTTAACCTTGGTTAAAATCAATCTGGAAAGAACCCTCAAATAAAGTAAAACTATTCCACGTTTGCCAAACTCTTCTACAATATGCCCTTTAAGATTATTCACTACTTTCTTCATCAATGGACTGTTTTTAGGAGCGTAAATTCGAAACTGCAAATTCGTGCTATTCAAATAATCGAACAGCACCTGTTCACTTCCATAAAAATTTCCTGAAGGACTAATTATAATATTTCTAATCTCAGTCAATGCGCACATTTTAAATGCATGCTGGGATCCAGCCAATATAAAATCCTCTTAAAATGGTTTTTTACACTCATATACCATAGTTTCAAACACATTATTTATTTCACCAATTTGGCAGCCGTGCTTTTCCAAATTCATCAAAGCTGCATAATTACTTTCCTTTACATTTTTGCGTTGGATGTCAGAATAACCGGCTAAATCGATGAGGTGGTTAATAGATTCCGGAGAGTGTATTAATTGGTGGCCCCAGTCTCTGAAGAAATTATTCACAACATAAACCTCCTTATGGTTAATTTCTTTTAATATCATATTGACATCCTTTAAAAATGTTGTATAATTCCAATTCAGATAATCATTTTCCGCTTCATTCCTTTCTTTTTTAAATAATCCTATTATTCTTTCTACATTCGGAGTAGCTATTCTAATCACACCTCCCGGCTTCAATATCCTGCGGGCCTCATACAAATAATTCAACTGGCCATGAATATTTAAATGCTCAAATACATGCTCTGAAAAAACATAATCAAAAGTATTATCTGGCATCGGAAATGGCTTAGCGGCATCCATATACACCACATCCTTTTTCTCCCTGGATATATCCACATTTAACCAACCTTCTAAAATATTGCCTCCACAACCTATATGTAATTTTCTAATTGAATAGAACCTCAGATATCTTTCGACCTTCCGGCTTCTAATAAATAAAAGAAATAATCTTTTATTAATAGAGGAATATGCCTTACTAAAGTCTATCAATAAATCTTATTTCTGATGAAAATGCTGAATATATCACCAGCTTAATTCATGCAATCCCTTCATGGAATTTTTCCACAATTTGATCCGCATATTTTTCCCAACTGAATTTGGTTGCCCGATTTAATCCAGCCTGGCGCAATTCATCGCGAAGTGCTGGCCGGAGTGCCACATTCGTTAACGAATCGATCAAATCATTTCCATTTGTTGGCGAAATCAGCAATGCCGCCCTACCCGCTACTTCCGGTATCGAAGAACAGTCTGAAGCGATCACAGGAGCGCCGCATTGCATAGCTTCCAAAACCGGCAAGCCAAATCCCTCGTACAAGGATAGATAAACAAAAGCAAGCGATCCGCAGTACAGGGCCGCTAAGTCGCAGTCCGGGATATTTTCTAAAAAAATAATCTTATCCTTCATTCCGAGGAAAACGTTCAGCTCATCAAATACACTGGCGTCAATTTTCTTTCCCAAAAGGACCAACTTATAATGGTTGAAAGGTTCCCGTTTGGTCCATTCTAGAAAATTTTCGACCAGGAAATGCGTGTTTTTATATTTCATTAAGCCATTTACGGTAAGGAAATATTGATTTTTTTGGACCTTGTATTTCGACAAAACGGCGTTAATCGAATTTGGATCAGGTATAGAATAGAAAATCTTTTTGTCAGCGGCCAGCGGAGTTATTGTTATCCGGTCCGGTTCAATATCAGGCCGATAAGAAAGGAGGTCCCTTTTTGTATTTTCGCTGATGGCAAAAATATGGGTTCTGGAATCCAGTTTGTCCATCAGGTTCTTGATGTGTTTATAAAAACTTGTCGAAAGTTGGGGCTGCACTATGGGAATAAGGTCGAGGGCGGTGAAGAACCGGCACATGTTCTTTTGTTTTCCGATAACATAAGGAATGGAATCAAGACCGGAATAATATATACTTGCCTCATTCAGGACTTTCTTATTGACAAAAGGGATAAACGCATTCACAGGAAATAATGCATTAACCTTTCTCAAAATGACCGATCCTGGCCAACGGTTCATAAAGAATGGACTATAAGCCGATATGGTCAGATTTTCCGTTTCCAACTCAATCTTCCGGTATCTTTCTAAATTCTTAGTGTACTCCTGACTATAAGTCGTATGCGTTAGGTGAAAAAAATCTTGCGGAAACCGATGGAGTTGACGTAAAAAATTATCCATGATGCGGTACCCCCCATTGATGGAATTTTTTCCATATTGCCCTCCGATCCATGATGCGTCAATGATTATGTTCATTTCTTACCCAACGTATTTTGTAATCGGCTATTTCAGGATTACAGGGAAAATCCAATCCTATCAAGGGATAATTTCTGAAATCCAGGCTTGCCTTTTCTCTTAAGGCTTGGTGCATGAAGGTAATTTCAATAACATCTGCTATCCATTCGTTTCGATCGGAATAATTATTAAAATGGACATGGATCGGGATAAAATATTCTAAAATCAATTTAAGGGCTTCTAACAATTGACCAGGTTTGGAGAGGACATCGTGAAACTCGATTACCATCCCGCAATAAGCCATTTGGCTCTTTATAATTTCCTTCACGACACTGTATTCAGCTCCTTCAATGTCCATCTTAAGCAATACATGATGGCCCCAGCCAGGGATCAGGTATTTTTTATAAACTTGTGACAAAGTCAGATTTCCATCGATATTTCCTATTCTACCCCTGCAATAGGCCACATTTGCCAAGGCTTTAAGTTCATTAAAACGTTGATACTTGTTTTTGTTCAGGATGTAATTTGATTGCGCCCATGAAGAAAAGGGATTAGCCAATCGCATCAACCCACTTTTAAAATAACGGTACCGGATAAGTTTTGAAGAAGAACGGTCGTCAATCATGATGAGTCGATCAATAGATCCGTTCATGAGACAATCTGCTTCAAAGGACCATTCATCATTGATCCCAAGGGATATCAGGATTTTTGTTGCCTTCAATAAATCTCTGGTAACCAGGTAACCGCCGTCGAATCGTCTACCCATCCTGATCTTGTTTTCTGTTTTTTCAGGCTGGATCAGCCGGTTGATTTCGCTGAAGAGGCTGGAGCTCAAATTCTCTGCTGTTAATGTCGTATGGTGATCCTTTGACGGAATCCGCCCTGGTGATTTCTGCAATTACTGACATCCACTGGCGTGTCCTGGTCAGAATGAACGGTAACCGTGTTGCTTAAAACAAACAAGTTATTCGTATTTGCTTTATTCCGGAAAACAAAGATCATATTGTACAACCCCGGAGTGATCGTTAAAGATTGATAATATAAATTCAAATAGGTTTCACCCGCCTGAAGCATCAGCAATGGAGAATCAAGGGTCAGACAACGAATATTGTCCACATAGTCGAAAGCAATTGAAAAAACGCCTTCCATGGGATTACCCTTATTATGGAGGTGAATGTTTATTTCCAAACTTCGCCCGTAAACCAGTGGTTGTGTTTTGTTGATCTCCATTACTGCGGAAGCCTTTTCCGTCTCAATTCTTTGAATCAGGTTGGAGTCACCTTTTTGACCCTTTTCGTAAGTATTGAGGACCTCCAGGATATCCCCCTCCTTGATCAGTTTCCCTTTCTCCAATAACAATCCCGTGGCACAAACCGCTTTTAAGGCATTCAGTTGATGGCTGACGAATAAAACGGTTCCTCCACCTTGTCTCGTAATGTCTCCCATCTTCCCCAAACACTTCTTCTGAAAAAGCGCATCCCCTACTGCAAGCACCTCGTCCACGATCAATATTTCAGGTTCGAGGTGGGCAGCTACTGAGAAAGCCAAACGTACATACATGCCGCTACTGTATCGCTTCACTGGGGTATCAAGGAACTTCTCCACCTCCGCAAAAGCCACTATCTCGTCAAACTTTTTCCGGATCTCAGCCCGGCTCATTCCGAGTATGGCCCCGTTCAGAAAGATATTTTCCCGGCCAGTGAGCTCGGGATGAAAACCCGTACCCACTTCCAGCAAGCTGGCCACCCTGCCTTTAAACGATACCTTTCCCTCCGTGGGGGGAGTGATCCGGCTGAGGACTTTCAGCAAGGTGCTTTTTCCAGCCCCGTTCCGCCCGACAATTCCTACCCGGTCGCCCTGGTTGATCTCAAAATTGAGGTCTTTAAGTGCCCAGAATTCCTCTTTAATAACTGCTGAGTAGGTTCCGGACCACAGCTTTTGGGGAAAAGAAAAAATTTTCTTTGCCCCCTTTGTCAATACATCCCGCATGGCGGTATAACGTTCCCTGGATTCGTGGGATATAACGAATTTTTTAGAGAGCTTTTCGGCTTTGATGACGGACACTGAGGTTGAGGCTAAGGTTGAGGTTGAGAACTGGCTACTGACTACTGTCCACTGACTACCTAAATGACA
>CAYOPD010000079.1:0-11269 GCA_964405735.1 uncultured Saprospiraceae bacterium
TCATAGTGTGTTCATACCTCACTGACAGTCCTTGTCAGTGGGGTTTTTTTTTATCTGCCATTTTAGCCACCATGTTCAATATATTAAAAAAATATTTTATTTATTCGGTTTTGTTAGCCAGCTGGTTGGTGATGATTTCTGGTTGTGGTGTCGGTAGCGGTTGCCCTGCACAGCAAGCAGATTCCGCAACCTTTGACCGGAAAGGAAAATTAAAAAGCACAGGAGGGAAAACCAGGTTGTTCCCTAAAAACACAAAAAAATAAACCTGAAATAACTTTCTGCCCTTGAACCCGTACAGCCTCAATCCTGCTCGAAAAAATCATCCATACCAAAAACACCTCTTCTCCCGTGAAGCCATTCAGCAACGGCCACTACGCCTTCCACAAATCCCTTTCTTGAGAAGGCTTCATGGGTAAGCACGATCCGGTCGTGCGGCGAAAGGTATTCCACCATATGGGTACCCGGAACCTGTCCGGTCCTTTCCGAAGAAACCGGAATACTATCCCTCAGTGCATGGGTAAATGCATCAACCTGGTGCCAGTTCCGGAACCTCGACGATTCTCGCAGGAGGTGCTGGGCCAGGGTCACCGCCGTACCGCTGGGAGCGTCTTTTTTCTGGTCGTGATGGACCTCATGCAGGCCGAGGGAATAAGACTCCTGGCCATCCATTACCCTGGCCAGCAAGCGGCTGACTTTCCAGAAGAGGTTGACTCCGATCGAAAAATTGGAGGAATAAAAAAAACTTCCATTTTTTTTAATGCAATAAGCTTTGACCAGTTCCAGCTCCTGCTGCCAACCGGTGGTGCCGCTTACCACAGGAATTCCGTGGTCGATGCAATAGATGATGTTTTTGACGGCTGACTTTGGTTCGGTGAATTCAATAGCCAAATCCGTTCCTATCAACACGTCCAAGCCGGTATTCATGGCTGGATCTGCAATAGAATATATATTATGATTTTTTTCAATGCATAACTTTTCAATTTCTTTGCCCATTTTGCCATAACCAATCAGGCCGATCTTCATGCGACGGAATTTTAGGAATGAGCCTCTAAATTAAGTGGATTCGTTATATTTGCCGCCTTTCGGGACAGCGGAAAGAAAAATTGCATGGGTTGGTTCAAAAGATTACGAGAAGGTATACAGACGACCACCAAAAACAAGAAGGAAACTCCTGAAGGTCTTTGGCATAAATGCGAAGTCTGCCGTCACACCAGCACGTCCACCGAGCTTCGCGAGAATTTTTACAAATGCGTCAAGTGCAATCATCATGTCCGTATTGGCAGCCTGGAGTATTTTGAAATCATCTTCGATTCTGAAAAATTTACCATTCTGCTGGACAACCTGGAAGCTTTGGACATTCTTGGATTTGAGGACCTCAAACCTTATTCCAGTAGGCTGGAAGAAGCCAAACTGAAATCGGGTTATAATTCAGCCATCAATGTAGCCAGCGGAAAAGTGAACAAAAAAAACCTGGTGGTAGCCTGTATGGACTTCAGTTTTATCGGAGGTTCCCTGTCCAGCGTGGAGGGTGAAAAAATCTGTAAAGCCATTGACCTTTGTATTGAATCCGAGTCTCCGCTGTTGATCATATCCAAGTCCGGAGGTGCACGCATGATGGAATCGGCTTTCTCTTTAATGCAGCTTGCGAAAACCTCGGCAAAACTGACGACACTGGCCGATGCCCGTTTGCCTTATTTTTCCCTGATGACCGATCCCACTACGGGGGGAGTCTCCGCTTCTTATGCCATGCTGGGGGATATCAATATGGCCGAACCCAAAGCCCTCATTGGTTTTGCCGGCCCGAGGGTGATCAAGGAGGCGATTAAAAAAGAATTGCCGGAAGATTTCCAGTCCGCCGAATTTTTACTCGAACATGGTTTCCTGGATTTTATAGTGGACCGGGCTAAACTGAAGACCCGACTCGATGAATTGCTGACGATTTTCCAATTTTCAAGCCAATAACAAAAGGCGGCTTCAGGCTTCGATCCGGATCAGTTTAAATTGCCGGTCAAGCGGGTTAAAATCCTGAACCAGGGTGCTTATGAAAGCCGGACCATATTCCGAATAAAAGGTCATGAAATTTTCTCTTCTTTCCTGCAGCCCGTTTTCAGGCAGGAGTTTTTCTTTTAGTTTCCGGAGCTTGTTCAGTTTGACTTCCAGTTTCGATTTTTCCGCTTTCAGGATTTTCTTTTCAAGGTGCTCGATGTTCCTGGTGATTTTGACTTTTTCGGCTTCGATGGAAGGGCCCAGCGTGGGGTCAATAGACTCCGCCCTGGTTTTGATTTTATCCATCCAGGTGGCAATGCCCAGGATCTCTTCCTGCAGGCTAAGCTCATGGCTGCTCAGTTTTTCAGTCATCCGGTTCATCAGCAGGTCAGTGCGTTCGGCCAGGTCGGCAACGGTCAGTCCAAACTGTTCAAGCTGGTTTTTTTGGTCTGCCTGGATGATCATGAATGAATCGCGCCGTACCAGGGCAGGGTAGGGTACCCCCAGGGATTCAAACTGGGTTTTCCGCTCCATCCAGTAAGCAAGTTCTCCTCCTCCACCGACGAAAGCCAGGTTGGGCAAGATCACTTCCTGGTAGAGGGGCCGCAGGATGACGTTTGGGCTGAATTTTTCGGGATGAAGGTCTATTTCCTCCGCCATGGATTTTTCGTCCAGTTTCAGGCCCTGGTTGGATATATGGAAGGACCCATTTTCCCTTTCGATGCGGTCCCGGTATCCCTTGTCAAAATAAAAAAAGTTGATATCCCGCACATGTGCCGAGGCTTCGTAACCGAGTTGCATCAATTGGGTCTGTGTGCCGGCGACCAGGGGTTTGGAGGTAGAGTGCAGGACCTCGTCCAGGATCCAGGGCTTAAATTCTTCCTTCAGGCGCTTGTCATCCATGTTGATCACGAGGAGGCCGTATTCACCCAATAATGCATTCAGCATATACTGGAAGGCACCTGCAAAATTCTGGCCGGGGGCATGTGCCTTCCGGAGCAGGGTGATCAGTTCGGGGCCGTATTGGCTGTGGCTGAGCAGGGATTCCGCTTCTCTGATACAATTTTCGATCCCGTCCAGGTCAAATCGTCCAAGGGGACCTGACTGGCTGGTTTCCCAGGTGATCTTTTTACCAAACAAAAAACAGTGGTTCAGTTCTTCCAGGTCATGATCTTCAGCTCCGATTACAAAACAGGGTACAATGCGGTAAGCCGGCAGGGCTTCCTGGATGGTGCGAGCCAGTTTGATGGTGCTGATGGCCTTAGAAAGGACAAAGGCCGGTCCGGTGAACAGGCAGGGTTGGTGGGCAGTACAGACTGTAAACGTATGTGGATCCAGCAGGGAGTCGATCTGGTCCTGGATCTTATTTTCGATCCTCAAAGCCTGGTATTGCTCTGAAACTACCTGGTGCAGTTTTTCCCGGTTGACTTCGCGATGGCGGTTTTGGATGATTTTTTCGAATTCGACAAGTTCCGGTTTCCATTTTAAAAACTGATCCAGGGGGCTGTCTTCCCGGTTTAGGTCACGATCAACCTTGCTCAATAATGGGAAGGACGAAAGGGGTAAGGTATCTATGGTCATCTATGGATAATGAAGCCCACAAAGATACATGTTCACCATTTTATGACACCGAACTTAAGGAATTGGTAACGTTTCTAATCCAGGGAGGGCGACGTGTTTTTTATTTTTTGGGCGAACGTCGGATCATCTCGAAAAAGGCGATTGCAAGAAATACTTTTTCTTCTGTTTCATCCAGGTCGGCCACATACTGGAAAGCCCTTGGATTGCGGCTTTCCTTTTTTGCTTCGTTCAGCAGGTTGCCCGCAAGTTTATTGTTTACTTTTATTTCGAGCAGGACATTTTCTCCCCGGTCAATGCTGGCGATCACATTACGCTGATTGTACCATAAACGTCCATGGCTGTCCAGTTTTCCAAAATATTCTTCATCAATAAAAACCTCGGTTTCCTTGTGGTGGATGAGATAGGCGAATTCGTGGAGTGAATTGCGGACCAGGAGCACCCCTTCTTCCGGGCGGTACATTTTCTGGATATAGATCACCAGCGGTTCGTGGTAAATCGACTGGAAGACCCCTCGGCTGACCTTGAACATCATGGACTTTTTTAGCTGCCGGTGCTGGCGGAGGCTCAGCAACTCCAATTCCTGCCTGTCCCATTTGACCAGGTTATCAGCCGCCCAGGATTTTAATTCCGGTTGCAGCAACCGAAGATCCCTGCGCAATTTTTGGATTACCGGACGGAAACCGGAAAAGAGTTTATCCAGAATTGAAATCACACCGGCAAAACTAAAAAGAAGGAAGGTGATAAATAAAAAAATAATAGCCCGGGCTATCATCTTCCGGCCTTATCCCAGGTATGATTTCAGGGAATTCTGGTGCATGGAACGCCTAAGCCTCCGGATTGCCCTTTCTTTTACCTGTCTCACCCTTTCCCGGGTAAGCCCAAACATATCCCCGATTTCCTCAAGGGTCAGGGGTTTGTTGCCATCCAGCCCGAAATAAGCAGACAGGACTTCCATCTCCCTTGGTGCCAGTACGGTCATGCCGTATTCCACCTCTTTTTTGAGGGATTCTTTCATCAGCGCCAGGTCGGGGCTGTCTTCCGTTTCGTGCATGTAGATATCAATCATAGAGATATCATCCTCATCTGTACCAATAGGCGCGTCAAAAGAGACGTGGCGCATATTGCTTTTGAGCACGTGGTTTACATCCTTTACCGCAACACCCAGGGCTTCAGCCAGTTCTTCGGGAGTGGGTTCACGCTCGAATTCCTGTACAAACGTGATATAAGCTTCATTAAGCCTGTTGTAGGAGCCTACTTTATTGACCGGCATACGGACGATCCTGCTGTATTCTACGATGGCCTGGAGGATGGATTGACGGATCCACCACACCGCGTATGAAATAAACTTAAATCCTTTGGTTTCATCGAATCGTTTGGCCGCCTTGATCAGGCCTACATTGCCTTCATTGATCAGGTCGCTCAGCGACAGGCCCTGGTTTTGATATTGTTTGGCCACGGAAACGACAAAACGCAAATTGGATTTGCACATGACTTCCAAAGCCTCCTCATCTCCTTCCCTGATTCTTCGTGCATACTCTGCTTCCTGTTCGGGAGTAAGCATGGAAAGTTTGGCAATATCATTCAGATATTTCTCCAGGGAAACAGATTCCCTGTTGGTGATTTTATTTGTGATTTTTAATTGGCGCATAATTTATCCCCTCTAATACTTACACCATTCCTGGTTTAAAAGTTTCTCTAATAAACACAAAAGGGGGCAAAACGCTCGCTCCCTCTTGTTGATTTAACTTTTTATTATGAATAAGGCTAATATAAGCCTTAAATCAGGTTTGTGCCAGCGGATGTGGCAATCCGGGATTAATCCTCCCAGTTCAGTCCTTCCGGCCTCGGTGCATCGAATGAAGGCTTATCCACTGGTGGCTTCTGAATATTATCCGGCTGCGGTGCGGGTCCTTCTTTTTCTGGTTCCCTCTCGGAGCGCGGTGGGCGGCTTTGCTGACCCCGGTCCGGAGAATCATGCCTCCTGTCCCGGTCACGGCCTCCATAGTCACGACCTCCGCGGTCATCGCGTCCGCCACGGTCATCGCGTCCGCCACGGTCATCGCGTCCGCCACGGTCATCGCGTCCGCCACGGTCACGGTTATCGCGGTCACCTCGTCCATCGCGGCGGGGCCCCCTATCATCGGACCTGCGTCCTGAGCCTCCGTCCCTATAGGATCCACCTCCTGATCTTCCTCCCCGGCCACGGTCTCCTCCCCGGTCGTTGCCGGAATCTTCAGGCATACCTGCCGGCCTGGTCATCAGGGCTTTGCGGGAAAGTTTGTATTTTCCTGAGCGGGCATCGATATCCATTAATTTCACCTTGAGTTCGTCGCCGATATTGAAGACTTCCTCTACATTTTCAATCCGGGTATAAGAGATTTCAGATACATGCAGCAATCCCTGCTTTCCGCTAAAATCAACGACTACGCCAAAAGGCAGGATTTCCACCACTTTGGCTTCATAGGTTTCACCGATTTCAGGCACAAATACAATGGATTGGATCCTTGCAATAGCCTTATCGATGGATTCTTTATTTGGACTGGCCACGCTGACAATCCCTTGATCACCCTCTTCTTCCACATTAATCACCGTGCCGGTAGTGGCCTGGATATCCTGGATGACTTTGCCACCAGGGCCGATCACCGCGCCGATCAGGCTCTTTGGAATACGGATTTCCACAATTCTCGGAGCATGGGGTTTGTAGTCTTCGCGTGCTTCGGTGACGGTTTGAGCCATTTCACCCAGTATGTGCAGACGTCCGGCTTTGGCCTGGGCCAATGCCTTTTCGAGGAGTTCATATGCCAGGCCGTCGATTTTCATATCCATCTGGCAGGCACAAATTCCTTTCTCAGTGCCGGTTACTTTAAAATCCATATCACCCAAGGCATCTTCATCCCCGAGGATATCGGTGAGCACGGCTGCTCGGTCGCCTTCCTTGATCAGCCCCATAGCCACTCCTGAGATGGGGGATTTGATTTTGATTCCCGCATCCATCAGGGCCATGGAGGAAACGCAGACAGAAGCCATGGAAGTGGAACCGTTGGATTCCAGGATATCGGAAACGATCCTGATCGTGTATGGATTGTCCGGAGGCATCACCTTTCTGACCGATCTCGCTGCCAGGTTAGCATGGCCGATTTCGCGCCGGCCGGGGCCTCTTTGGGGTTTTACTTCCCCTACGGAGAAAGGTGGAAAATTGTAATGGAAGATAAATCCTTCATCGTGGGGTTCAAAGGCGGTGTCCACCAACATTTCATCGGCTTTTGAAGCCAGGGTCACCGCTCCGAGCGCTTGGGTTTCTCCACGATTGAAAATGGCGGAGCCGTGCGCAGCGGGTAGGACATCGATTTCAGTCCAGATCGGCCTCACCTCATCGGTCGCGCGCCCGTCCAGTCTTTTACCTTCAGACAACACGACGTCACGGATGATTTTCTTTTTATTTTTTTCAAACAGGCCGGAAATGATCTTGCTGTTTTCGGTATAATAATCTTCGGATTTGGAAGCAATGATAAATTCTTTTAAAGAGGTCGACAACGCGTCAAAATGATCTTTGCGGGTCATTTTATCCGAAGGATTGCGGGCAATGGAATAGATTTTTTCATCCGTAGCCAGGTGGACGAGTTTGTCCAGTTCTTCGTCGATGACCACCGGGGTCACCGTCCGCTTCGGAATACCGGCAGTACCGGCTTTTTCAGCCAGTTCCAATTGCGCCTTGCACTGAAGTTTGATGGTCTGGTGGGCTACTTTAATGGCTTCGATCAGTTCGGATTCATCGCATTCATTGGCCTCTCCTTCGACCATCAGAAGGTCTTTTTCGGTGGCTGCAATGATGAATTCCAGGCTGGCTTCTTTGAGCTGGCTGCGCGTGGGGTTGGTTACATACTGGCCATCAATTTTCGCAACCCGGACTTCGGATATCGGCCCCTGCCAGGGAATATCGGATAAAACGAGTGCGGTGGATGCGGCTAAGGCAGTGAAACCGTCCGGAAGGGACTCAATATCTCCCGAAAGCAAATTCAAGAGGACCTGGGTTTCGTTCATGTATTCATCGGGGAAGAGGGGACGGATGGCCCGATCTACGAGCCTGGAAATCAACACCTCGTAATCCGATAATTTGCCTTCGCGGCGGAAAAAATTGCCGGGGATGCGTCCGGCGGCATAAAACCGCTCTGCATAATCCACCGAGAGAGGAAAATAATCCAGGTCGGCCTTGGGTTCTTTACTGGAGACCACGGTGGCCAGAAGGATGATGTTGCCGCAATACAATACGGCGGAGCCATGTGCTTGCGTGGCTAGTTTGCCAGTTTCCAGCCGGATTTCTCTACCGTCCGGGAGATTGAGTGAAACTGAAACAGGAGTTTTTTTTCCCATAAATTTTTTTAAAATGATAAAGGTTAAACAGAAAAGGCTCTACCTGGTAGAGCAATCAAAACAGCAGAACATGGAAATAATCGAAGGAAGGCGGGCAGGCGATCCGGCTTCAACCAGACGGGCCTGCACCTGAATTACTTACGGATACCTAACTGCTCGATCAATTCACGGTATTTACTCAGATTGTGCTTGGCCAGGTAGTTCAGTAATTGTTTACGTTTACCTACGATGGTCAGGAGGGATCTGCGGCAGGAGTGGTCTTTCCTGTTCTGGTTCAGATGCTCTTGTAACTGGTTGACTCTGAAAGTAAAAAGAGCGATCTGGGCTTCAACAGAACCTGTGTTTTCAGGCCTGCTCCCGTACTGAGTCATGATTTCTTGGACTTTTTCTTTAGACATGTAAGCCGGCATACACTTTTGGGCTTTTACTTTTTATTAAATTATATTTCGGGCGCAAAGATATAGTTTTTTTAATGATCTGATTCCTTGATTTTTACATTTTTTTAAGGCGATCCTGCCCGTTTTTATACCATGGAATCTGCCGCCCGAGGAGGAATTGGCAAAACAGCCCTATTTTGCAGCCTCTGATTTATGTTGAAATTTGACCGTAAGGTACTAGGCAATGGCCTGACCATCCTTTTACACCGGGACGAGTCAACGCCACTGGCCTCTGTCAATCTGCATTATTTTGTTGGGTCCCGCGACGATCCTCCCGATCAGACCGGGATGGCCCACCTGTTTGAGCACCTCATGTTCAGCGGTACACACAAAGTGCCCAATTATGATCAGGCGGTTCAAAACGCGGGAGGCGAAAACAATGCCTTCACTTCAAGCGACAGCACCAATTACCACATCACCCTGCCCTCTGAAAACATCGAAACGGCCCTCTTTCTTGAAGCCGACCGGATGCAAGGGTTGATACTCACCAAGGGTATGTTCAACCGGGAGAAGCAGGTGGTTCTGGAAGAATACAAAGAAACCTGCCTTAACAAACCTTATGGTGACAGCTTTCACCTGATCTCCGGCCTGGCTTATCACAAGCACCCTTACCGCTGGCCGACGATAGGCTTAAACGAAAAGGTAATCAGCCACCTTAAACTCACGGTTGCCCGGAAATTCTACAATACCTATTACCAGCCGGCTAATGCCGTCTTGTCGGTGGCCAGTAACCTTCTTCCGGACCAACTTTTCCCACTCATCGAAAAACATTTCGGTCCGGTGAGGTCAAAGGGACGTCCTGTAAAAAAATATGCCAAAGAACCGGACCAAAAAAAATCACGGGCCCTCACTGCTGCCAAAAAAGCCCCGGCAGAAGCGGTTTACCTGGCCTTCCACATGGAGGCCCGTAATCATCCTGATTTTTACGCGGCCGACCTTATCAGTGATCTATTATCCAACGGGCAGTCCGCGAGGCTGTTCAAAAGGCTGGTGCGCGGCAAGAAGCTGGTCAGCATGATTGATGCCTATATTACAGCTACCCAGGACCCGGGCCTGTTAATGATCGAAGCCAAGGCCATTCCGGGCCAGCCGGTAAAAAAGGTAATAAAAGCCATCTGGCAGGAACTCAGGCTCCTCAGAACACTGAAGGTACCTGTAGGCGAACTCAATAAGATGAAAAACACGATCGAGTCCTCCCTTGAATTTAGCGAAATCAACGGCTTGAATAAAGCTATCACCCTTGGCTATTTTGAAATGTTGGGCGATGCCCACCGGGCCAACCAGGAATATGGCCTGTATAAAAAAGTCACGCCGGAAGACATCCTTCGTGTTGCCCGAAAATTATTCCGCAAATCAAACACCAATACCTTGTTTTATAAAAAAGCCGATGACGGGCAGGGCTTTTTTGACGAGGATGAGGAAGAGGATTGATTTAATTTAGTCTACATCAAATCCGATATCTCCGCGGAAATTTTTCCCTTCGAAATGAATATGGGGTATGATGGAATAGGACATGGCCAGGGCGGCATTTTTATCAGCAGCCACCGAAGTGACTGCCATCACCCTGCCACCGGAGGTCACCAGCCTTGACCGGGCATCGATCGACGTGGCGGCATGAAATAGAATGGCATCGTGGGTAAAATCAGGGAGATCGATCGGTTTGCCTTTCTCGTAGGTGCCGGGATATCCGCCGCTCACCAGCATGACGGTAGCAGCATAAAGAGGGGATTCCCTGATCGTAAAGGAACCCAGCTGGTGCCGGTGTGTCGCCAGGAGCAATTCCACCAGGTCGTTTTCAAGGCGGGGCATGACTACTTCGGTTTCCGGATCACCCATGCGGCAATTGTATTCGATCACCATAGGCTCGCCCTTCACCTCGATCAATCCGCAAAACAGGAAGCCATGGTATTTAAGGCCGCGATGACCTAGGCCCCGAATGGTTGGCTGGATGATCCGTTTTTCAACTTTTTCCATCATAGCCCGGTCAACGAAGGATACCGGTGAGACGGCACCCATCCCGCCTGTATTGGGGCCGCTGTCGGCTTCGCCAATCTTTTTATAGTCCTTGGCAACGGGAAGAATCTTGTAGTCCTGGCCGTCGGTGAGCACGAAGACTGAAAATTCACGACCCGTTAAAAACTCTTCTACTACCACCCGGTGGCCGGCTTCCCCAAACTTTCCATGGAACATGGCATGGAGCTCGGTTCTGGCCTCTTCCTTCGATTGGCAAATGACCACCCCTTTGCCTGCAGCCAGGCCATCGGCTTTGAGGACAATGGGTAAACGCATGGTGTCGATAAATTTTTCAGCGGCTTCCTGATCATCCAATCCAAAGGACCTGTAGGCTGCAGTGGGAATCTGAAATTCCCCCATAAAGGCCTTCGCAAAAGCCTTAGATCCTTCCAGCATCGCGGCGGTTTTTACAGGCCCGATCACGATGAGGGCTTCCCCGTCGAACCGTGCTTCCAGGTAATCGGTAAGGCCAAGGACCAGCGGCTCTTCAGGCCCGATGAGGACCAACTCAATCCGGTGATCGCGGATAGCCCGCTCAATCGCTCCGAAATCATTGACCGAGACCGGGATATTGGTGCCTACTGTGGCGGTGCCGGCATTGCCCGGTGCGATGAACATGGCTGTGCAGGAAGGGCTTTGCCTGATTTTCCAGGCCAGTGCATGTTCCCGCCCTCCCGCTCCAATGATGAGAATATTCATGGGGCGAAAATAGAAGTGAATGACGAATTACTAATAACGAATTACAACTTGCATAAGCATAAGGCGATTCCACCCCATTCCAAAAGCCCTTTTTTGTTCCCTTCGCCATTCACCCTTCGCCCTTTCTTCCCTTCCTCCCTTCCTCCAGTCTCCCCTCATTGCCCCAATTTCTCCAGTATCCG
>CAYOPD010000079.1:11369-19051 GCA_964405735.1 uncultured Saprospiraceae bacterium
TCCCTTCCTCCCTTCCTCCAGTCTCCCCTCATTGCCCCAATTTCTCCAGTATCCGGAAAGGATTCAGCGCCTTAAAATTGATCAGATAAGTGCATTTTTCCCGGTAGGTATTTTTATCTGTCAAAGCGTAACTGTCCCTGAACCGTTTGCTTTCAAAGACGGGGAAGTTGATTTCGAAAATATCGTTGATAAGCACCAGGCTGATGCCGGTGGTATAAAAAAACCGCGTTTTTGTTTCGTTGTTCAGTGGAGCCAATGCCATTTGAACGTATGGGCGGATTGGGGAAAAACCGGGCAGGGTAGTCCTGTAGCTCCCGGAAATCAACCATTTACCCAGTATGCCGGCCTGTCCTGATGTCCTGAAATGAGCATCTTTACTGAAGATTTGCTGCGAAAGGGAATTTTTTTCTTCACCCCGGCCAAAAAGGAGTTCATCGTATTTATAATCCCTCTGCAAAAACCCGGGGCCTGTAGTACCGTTCAATACAAAAGTATTATAGATTTGTTGTCTGCCTGAATAGGTTTGGATTCCGGTAAATAAATGTAATTCACCGTGTTGTTTAGGGCCATAGGCATAGGCTATTTGTCGTCTGAAACTGCCGGATAATTTGGCAAATCCCTTTCCGGCATCAAGGGTGATATTAAGGTCAAAAGGGCTTAGGTTCCCTGTCCGGGTTGCCTGAAACTTTACTTCGTGCACCGAATAGGACCGGGATTTCCGGATAAAGGTACGGGTCTCAAAATCCGTACCCTCCCCGTACCATTGATGGATGAAGATATTACGGTAACTTATTTCTTTCGTGGTCCCGCGCTGCCGATCCGGCCGGAGGACCAGCCTGACCAACGGCGCCAGTTTCAGGTAGCGGTCCGAGAATCCATAGTCTGGATCTTTATGAAAGGTGAAATGGCGGGTTTCCATTCCAAAATCAATTCGTTCAAGACCAGGGATTTTCAGAAAATGGTGGTATTCAATACCCGCGAGCCATACCGGGACCTTCGATTGAAAACCATATCCCACCATGGCGGCGTATTTGAAAGTTTTGACCGGAAGGCTCAGATTATGAAGGGTAGCCCCGGCCAGGAGGCCATCGTAATAATTGTATCCCAGGGATGGCGACAGGTAATGATCTTTCACCAGGCTGTGATCAAGACCCGCGATAAAATGCAATTCGGAAAGGGAAGGGGTATACTTTGACTTTTTAATCCGGGCAATATTGTTTTCCCGGTTGATTTCAGGAAGGAGAAAGTCAGGGTCCAGCAGGATATAATCCAGGCTGTCTGTACGGATACTAAGGGTATATCGTCCCAGGAAAGGCGGCAGTGCATGCTTGATGACCACTTCACCATTCCGGAAACCGGCATATTCCAACGGAATTGGAAAATCAAGGTTGTGGCTTACCAGGAAAAAACCTTCCCTGGCATCCCCTTCAATGGCCACATCGGCCTTTTCTGTTCCGGAGAGGTACAGGGGATGAAACCATGAAACCCCATTGGATCGGGCCAGGGTTTGAAAATCGGCGTCCCCCGGGTGCTGGAATTGCCAATGCCGGAACCAGGTTTGAATCATTTTGTCAAAAGAGTCCCTGCCCATCGTTTTTTCCATGAGGAGCAGTCCTTTTGCAGGCTTTTCATAAACCGATTGAATATATCCGCGGAGGCTGTACTTCAAAGGGTCATCCGCAGAAGGGGCATCACGCTGACGGTTGGCCTGAAGGTACCAGTCAAAATCAGGCACACGGTCATAATCCGTGGGGGGGCCAAAGATCATATCCGCTAACATTCCGGGATTGGGGCGGTCGCGGAAATAGCGGTGTTCATAATAGGTGACCAGGCCCTCATCCATCCAGGCCAGATTTCTCTCATCGTTGGCCAGGATAGCCTGAAACCAGTTGTGTCCCGCCTCGTGTACAATCACATCCTCAAGGCTGGCCGGTTGATTATATCCTGCATCGATGAGCGCAATCATCGGATACTCCATGCCATCGGTTCCTTTCCTTTCGCATTGAACCATGCTGATTTGGGGCCAGGGATAGGCGCCGACAAGCCGGTCGAAGTAGCGGGTAGCTTCGCACAGATAGGTGATGCCCGATTTCCAAACCGGGTTTTGCGAGGGGAGGAAAAATGTCCAGGCATCTACTTTCTTTTCGGCAAGCTCCAGAAGCTGATGATTCACCAGAAACCTTTTATCGGCAAACCAGGCAAAATCGGTTACGTTTTCTGCTCTAAACCTAAGGGTCTTGTACTGGGTTGCGGAAGGAATGTACTGCGTGGGCTGAAAGGCAGGATTCATAGCCTGGATCCCTTTACATGAGTCGGCATAACGCCACAAAAATTTTATTTCTTCCGGGGTTTCCAGCAGGCCCGTTGAAGCCACGATATAGTTGGCAGGCAATTCAACTGTCACATCAAAATCACCGAAATCATTGTAAAACTCCCCCAGTTCCAGGTAGTGCATCTCATGCCAGCCGGATGAATCATACAATACGACTTTGGGATACCACTGGGTCATCTGGTAGGACTGGCCCAGGTGCCCGCCCCTGGAAATATTGGCGGGGATGTCAAGTTGGTATTCCAGGGATATGGTTGCTGCCTGACCAGGCTTAATGGCTTCTTTCAGGTCCAGGACCAGGATTTCCCCGGTCTGATCGGTAAATCTGTAATTCAAGGCCTGGCCATCCTGGGAAAAATTTAAAGAGGTGTAACCGCCTTCGTCTTCCTTTTTAAGTATTAAACGCTGATCCAAACCGAGGGCATTCAGTTGTTTTGAGTAGGGGGTCGGACCAGTTCTGAATACATTCATCCAGGTATGCAGTTTCAATTCATGCATCGCCCGGGGTGAGCGGTTATGGTAAACCAGCTTTATACTGGCCTGCAGGGAATGAGCAAGGTCATCGAGACGGCAATGGATGCGGTAATCTGTTTTTTGCTGCCAGGCTTGGCCGTATCCCCGGGTGATTACCATGAAAACAAACAGGAACCAAAGGCATCTCATGGGCTAAAATTAGTCTTTCCGGTCCTTCGTCAATGCGGTTATTTCAATTCCCTTAATTTTGTTCCATGCTACAAGCTATGTCTCAAGGCCATTGGAAGCCGGTTTTAATTCTCCTTCTTCTTGCTTTTAATGGTCAGGCACAGTCCTTATTAAAAGGCTGGCTGGTCGACGAACAAAAAATGCCTCTGGAAGGAGCGACCCTCACCTGGAAAAGCATGTCTGCCCATGCCGTCTCTGACAGTGCAGGCTATTTCCAACTCAACCGATTGAAATCCGACAGTATCCTGGTGATCAATTATGTCGGTTTCAAAACACTTGAATACAAACTTCCGGCCGCACAAAATGAGGTTCGCATCACCCTTAGTGAAAATATCGTTCTGCAGCAAGTGGAAGTCCGGGCCAAAGCCCAGGACAGTTTTACTCCCCTCAGCAGCAATATGAATAAAGAAGTGATCAGCATGCGTGAACTTCGCAAAGCGCCATGCTGCAACCTGTCGGAGAGTTTTGAAACCAGCGCGGTAGTGGATGCCAATTATACCAATGCGTCCCTGGGTACCCGCGAAATAGAAATGTTGGGCATCCGGGGTATTTATTCCCAGATCATGCTGGATTCGCGGCCTACCCTGTACAATTTTGCTGCTCCCTTTGCCTTTGATTTTATCCCGGGCCCCTGGCTCAAAGGCGTACAGGTCAGCAAAGGTGCTGGTACGGTGGCCAACGGGGCCGAAGGCCTGGCCGGGCAGATCAATGTAGACCTCGTAGACCCCAGAGACGGGCCAAAATTATTTTTAAACGCTTATGCCAATCACCGCAGCCGATATGAGATGAATGTAGTGACCAACAAAAGGCTCAATGAAAAATGGAGCATGGGTACCCTGCTGCATGCCAACCAGGACCAACACCACCAGGACAAGAATGAGGATGCTTTCCTCGATGCGCCTCAGAAAAAACAGGTCAATATCATGCAACGCTTCCACTATTATGGACTCAAGTGGGAGACCCAGTTTAATGTGCACGGGATCTGGGACAAAAGGGAAGGAGGCCAGACCCGCCATCCCAGCCCTGACCATCAGGAAGAATTGCTGCAATATGATCACGAACAAAAGCGGCTTGAAATTTTCGGCCATGTTGGATTTGTGGGCTTTAAGGACCCGGGCCGTTCTATCGGTTTTCAATGGCACCTCCAGGGGCACGACTATGATGCCGCCTATGCCCGTCTGGCCAACGGCCGCGACCGGTCAGCCTATGCCAATCTGCTGTACCAGGAAAAATTCGGTTCGGTCAAACACAGCCTGCTCAGTGGCCTTAGCATGAGAAGAAGTGTGACCGATGAAGGATTCTCCGATTTTATCTTCAACCGGAAAGAATTTATCCCGGGTCTGTTCAGTGAATACTCCTACAATGCCGATGTGCCCGAATCGGTATTCGGCTTTACAGTCGGCATGCGGTTGGATAAGTACGGGGAATATGGGGTCCATGCAACCCCCCGTTTTTCCATGAGATACCAGGTTGATGAGTACGGTACCCTGCGTGCTTCCGCAGGGCGGGCTTACCGCATGCCCAATATCATTTCGGACAATCTTCACTTTATCGGGATGGGCCGCTATTATCAGGTTCCTTCGGTGGGTCTGGATATTGCCAACAATTATGGCCTGAGTTATATTCAGAAAATATACCTGGGTGGCCCGACAGAATGGAATATATCCGCCGACTTCTACCACACCTTTTTTAAAAGCCAGAATATTCAGGATATTGAATCGGAATCCCGTTATGTAATCAACCGGTATGTGGACAAGGGTTCCCGGATCAACTACATGCTGTTGCAGAATCAATTTCAGATGAATGCCAACTTTGGCTTCAAGCTGGCTTATAAATATACCGATGCCAGGTACCGGCTGAATGATGGCAGTGACCTGATCACCCGGCTTTACCTGCCTAAACACCGGGCCTTATTCACTCTTGATCTCAATTCGAATGAAAGTGTCTGGCTGGGAAATATCACGGTGCAATGGGTTGGTCCGCAACGTATGTTGGATATTTCAAACTATCCCACCCCCGGCAGTGCAGGACGCCCGGATAAATCGCCATCGTACATGCTCGTCAACTTCCACATCAGCAGGAATATAGGCAAATGGGAACTTTATACGGGGATGGAAAACGCCACCAATTATGTCCAGGAATACCAGATCGTAAGCCCGACCGCTGCTGGCTCAAGGTATTTTGATGCTACCCGTCTTTACGCTCCAAATATGGGTATGCGTTGGTATGGCGGGGTCAAGTGGCTGCTCAACTGATCAGTTCCAGCTTGTTTTTTTCCCAGGCCCAGGCATGAGCCATTATATCATCCAGTGTAAAGGCCGGTTTCCAGCCGAGCAGGCTTTTGGCTTTCTGGTAATCTGCGTAGATCGCGACCACATCACCGGTCCGTCGGGCAGCCATTTTTACCGGCAACGCTTTCCCTGTAACGCGGTTGAACGCTTCAATGGCCTCGAGAATGGTTACTCCCCGGCCGGTACCCAGGTTGAATACTTCATAGATTCCGGATTGCAGTCTTCCCAGGTATTCCATCGCCAGGGTATGGGCACGGGCCAGGTCCATAATATGTATAAAATCCCTGACGTTGGTCCCGTCGCGGGTAGGGTAGTCATTGCCGTAAATGTTGAGAAAAGGCCTTCTGCCGGTTCCGGTCTCCATAATCAGGGGAATCAGGTTGCGAACTTCACGTATGGCGGCTTCGCCCAAACGGCCTCCGGGATGTGCGCCGGCCGGATTAAAGTAACGCAGGGAAACACAACTGATATGCCCATCATGCCTGGTAAAATCCTGCAGCATCATCTCCCCGAGTTGTTTGGTCAGGCCGTATGGAGATTCCGGTTGTTTCCAGGGTGTGGATTCCGTAACCGGCAGCTCCGCAGCATTGCCATATACGGTACAGGAGGAGGAAAAAATCATCCGGGGAACAAGGTGCTTTTTCTGGAAATGGATCAGGTTGATCAGGCCGCTGATGTTGTTTTCGTAATAAAGGTCCGGTTGGGCCACCGATTCATCCACGCTTTTCAGTGCTGCGAAATGCATGATGGTATCCAGGTCCCTGTGTTTTTCGAAGATCCTGCCCAGGCTGATCCTGTCCCTGAGATCGGCGGGATAATGGACGCAGGGCCTGCCTGCGATTTCTTCGATCCGCTGATACACTTTGGGAGTGGAATTGATGAAATTGTCCAGGCCGATTACCTCATGGCCCTGAGTGAGCAGGTCGATGACCGTATGGCTACCTATATATCCCGATGCCCCGGTGACCAATACCTTCATGATGGATTCAATTTGGACAAAGATAGGTGAAGCGAAACTTTAAATTAATTTTGCCGGTGCGCATCATGGAGGAATTATTAAGTTTCGATTACCGGGCGTTCCACCTCGTCAACCAGGTCTGGACATCGCCCGGGCTGGACGCCTTCATGATGTTTATGCGCAATCAGTATGTATGGGGCCCCCTGTATATTTTCCTGGCCGGCTTTATCCTCTTCAATTACGGTAAACAAGGAGGGCTTTACCTGTTGTTGCTGATCTGCACGCTTTCAGTTTCAGATATGGTCAGCAGCCGGTTGATTAAAAAAAATGTGGAAAGGCTGAGGCCCTGCAATCAGGTTGAACTCGAGGGCGAGCGGCGGGTCCTGGTGCGGTGCGGGTCCGGATTCAGTTTTACATCCTCCCACGCTACCAATCACTTTACGGTTGCCACCTTTATGGTGGCTTCCTCCTTTAATTTCCTGGGGAATGCCCGTTTTTTATTTCTGGTATGGGCAGCCTGCATTGCTTATGCCCAGGTATACGTTGGTGTTCATTTTCCCGCAGATGTACTGGCGGGTAGCCTGGTTGGGGTTATCATCGGGTACACCGGATCCAAAATTTCAAATTTTTTTCTGTATCGATGATGACGCTCTGGCAATATGCGACCTTATCCGCGCTCCTGATGCTGGTCGGGGCCATGATAGCTGCCCTGATGATAAAGAAACCGGGCCGCCTGATCATGCAGGATATGCTCTCCCTCAGCGGCGCTTTTTTATTCGGTGTATTGATCCTGGAACTGATACCCGACATTTTTCATGTGGAGGGGCATTCTGCGGGCATCCTGTTTATTTCTGGATTTTTTCTTCAGACCGGCATGGATTATTGGACAAGCGGCATAGAACATGGGCATTTGCATGTACCACCCGCTGCCGGCAGGTCCTTTGTTTTTTCTCTTTTCATCGGCTTGGGCCTGCATGCCATCCTGGACGGTTTGCCTTTCGTGGGTATTGACTTTCATGGCCATCAACACGGCTCCATCTACCTGGCGGTTTTGCTGCACAAACTGGTTGAAGGATTTACCTTGTTTGTTATACTCGGGATGATGGGTTACGCGATGCGAATCACCTGGTTGTATTTGTCCCTTTTTTCTTTGATCACGCCTTTGGGCATGGCCCTTTTTTCGTCTATCCCATTCCTGCTCGACCACTTCCACCAGGTCCTGGCATTCGCCGGGGGGTCCCTCTTGCATGTTGCCGTGACCATTTTGTTTGAATCCGAACATAAACACCATCATGGCATGCCCGTCAGGAAACTGATCAGCATATTGATCGGATTGATATTGGCGGGTTTGATGGTGATGGTTTGAGCAGAGAGCAATCAGCAATCAGCTGTCAGCAATCAG
>CAYOPD010000080.1:0-19016 GCA_964405735.1 uncultured Saprospiraceae bacterium
TGTATTATCGTTTTGAGTCGGGATTCTTTACGGGTAGTAAGAAGATGGTGATTGTGGAGTAGTTCCTGTAGGGCCAGTTTTAACCGGCCGGACCAGCTTTAACTGCCTAAAAGGATTTCCCTGAAAAGCCTCACACTTTTCTCCACTCCGGAGTCTGCAGGTTCCTTTCCTTCAAACTCAATGGAGATATATCCTTTGTAATTCACCTTGCGAAGGATATCCACGATCCGCTTGTTATCCAGGTCCAGGCTATACCATTCTCCTCCGCCATAATAGGATTTAGCCTGCACGAAACAGGTATAAGGCGCAATCATTTCCAGTTTATCATAAGGGTCTTCCAGGAAATTACCCGTATCCATGAGCAATCGCAGCCATGGATTGTCAATGGCTTTCATGATCCGGATCATGCCTTCCGGGGTGGAGCCCAAGCCCCAGTGATTTTCAAGGGCCAGAAGGACACCCAACCGTTCTGCAGTCTCCATACATTCATGAATGCTGTCGATGCACCATTTAAAGGCATCGTCCTCGGTATAACCGGATATGGCCGGCTCCTGGCCGCGGTTTTTCATAAATTCGTCGAAAGATTTAATCGTGCCCCACCGGCCGGTATTGAGCCGCATGCAGGGTATTCCCATATCGGCGGCGAGTCGCATGCAATGAATGGTATGCTGGATGTGTTTTTTTAGTTCTTCCTTATCCGGGTTTACAAAACCCTGGTGGATGGAAAGGCAAGTCAGGGCAATGCCGTTGGTGAAGGCATGCCGTTTTAATTTCTGTAAATAAGCCGGGTCCTCGCTTTCCATCTGGCGGTGCAGGATGTCGATGCCATCCAGGCCAAGCGAAGCAGCCCGTTCTATGACTTTTTCAATAGGGAATTTATCTCCCTTAAAATGCCAGTAGGAATAGCTGGATACGGAAAGTTTGATCCTGGGCCCGGCATTTTGCCTGACCGGATGGCCGGTCCGGGACTGCATTTGACCCGGGCCAATACACAAGGGAAATATTCCCACCTGTCCAATAAAATTTCTCCTGTTCATGATTGACCCGAAATTATATAATTTTCACCTGCTGCCATATAAAATCGGAGTGAGGTGCCACAGGCACTTTATCCAAACTTCATTTCGGCTATCTTTGGGGTGAAGCCACCTGGAGGAAATGACTTTAACGACTGAGAACATATTGCTGGTAGGTTCCGTCCTGCTTTTTCTGTCGCTCTTTGCGGGAAAGACCTCCTATAAGTTTGGAGTTCCTTTGCTGATCTTCTTCCTCGGCATCGGGATGCTGGCCGGTTCAGAAGGGATCGGGGGCATTTATTACGATAATCCAAAAACGGCACAGTTCATCGGAATAGTGGCTCTCAATTTTATCCTCTTTTCGGGTGGTTTGGATACCGACTGGAATTCCATTAAACCGGTGCTCTGGCAAGGGGTCACCTTATCCACCTTTGGAGTGCTGGTCACCGCATTGTCCGTGGGGTTGTTCGTCCATTGGATCAGTGATTTCACCCTTTTTGAGGGATTGTTGCTGGGATCTATTGTGTCCTCCACGGATTCGGCGGCCGTTTTTTCAGTCTTGCGGTCCAAAAAACTTGCTCTCAAAGGCCATCTGAGGCCAACCCTTGAACTCGAAAGCGGCAGCAATGATCCGATGGCTTATGTGCTTATGCTTACTTTTCTGGGACTGGTCATCCATCCGGACAACAGCTTGTTGGGTACCATACCCTCATTTTTAAAACAAATCATCCTGGGTACCTTGATGGGTTTTGCTCTCGGCACGGTTGGCAAGTTTATCATCAATAAGATCAGGCTCGACTATGAAGGCCTTTACATCGTATTGATGATCGCCATCATGTTTTTCAGTTTCTCCGCAACGGATTTTATCGGGGGCAATGGATTCCTGGCCGTCTACCTCAGCGCGGTTTATCTCGGGAACCAGGAATTGATCCACAAGAAAAAATTTCTGAAATCCTTTGACAGTTTCGCCTGGCTGATGCAGATTGTGCTTTTCCTGACCCTCGGTCTGCTCGTTTTTCCCAGCCAGATCGTGCCCGTGATCGGCATAGGCATGATTATATCCCTTTTTCTGATCCTGGTGGCCAGGACCATAAGCGTATTTCTGAGCCTTTATTTTTTTAATATCCGGAACAGAAATAAGGCTTTCATTTCATGGGTTGGCCTCCGTGGCGCTGTCCCTATTGTTTTCGCCACCTATCCCCTCATCGCTGGTATAGATAAAGCGCCCATGATCTTCAACATTGTCTTTTTTATCTCGGTCACTTCAGTCTTGATCCAGGGGACCACCCTCCCCTTGGTGGCCAAATGGTTGCGGCTCACATTGCCCGAAAATCTGAAACCAAGGACCCAGGTCGATATCCAGCTTGCCGACAGCATCAAATCGGTTTTTACCGAAATCCAATTACCCGGTGAAAACCCGGTCATCGGCAAACAACTGGTCCAGTTGAAATTGCCCAATACCTCGCACATTTCTTTTATCCGGAGAAACAACAAGTACCTTACTCCCAACGGGGCCACGGTCCTGGAAAAAAACGACAGGTTGTATGTATTGTCGGAAAACAGGGACGCACTCAAAAAATTTTACGAAAGCCTGGAAATGGACCCCAATGGAGTGAATCAGGAAAAACCGGAAATTACAGGCCAGGAATATACTGCCGCATAAAAGGTCAAACGGCTTTATTTTGTATTTTTCTTCCTTATATTTTAAGTCAATGAATGATAAATCGGTTTTGCTGTTTGGATACCTGATGGTGCTCCTGTCTCACCGGGCATTGGCACAGCCCATGACCGGCTTTCAATATGTCAATTTCGCCAAAGTGGAGATTCACGACGCTTTCTGGTCCTCCCGTATGGACAAGGTAGCCACGGTGACCCTCCCGGTGTGCATCGATCAGACTGAAGTAAAAACCCCGAGGATTAAAAATTTTGAGGCCGTGGCGGCAAAAGACGGGCGCAAACACCAGGGCATTTTTTACGACGATTCCGATGTATTTAAAGCGCTGGAAGCCATCGCGTATGCCATCAAAACGAATAAAAATCCCGGCCTGGAGGCAAAAGCGGATGAATGGATTGATAAAATCGCCGCGGCCCAGTTGCCGGATGGTTATCTCAATACCTACTATACGCTCAATGGCCTGGACAAACGGTGGACGGATATGTCCATGCACGAAGATTACAATATGGGACATATGATTGAGGCCGGGGTAGCTTATTTTGATGCTACGGGGAAAAGGAAACTGCTTGATGTTTGCATTAAAATGGTTGACCATTTTGCATCCCTGTTTGGGCCCGGAAAAAGACACTGGGTTACCGGACACCAGGAACTTGAGCTTGCCCTTGTGAAGTTATACCATACCACCCAAAAGCGGGAATACCTTGATCTTGCAAACTGGTTGCTGGAAGAGCGGGGACATGGCCATGCCTATGGTTATACCTGGAACGATTGGAAGGATACCGCTTATGCCCAGGACGATGTGCCCCTGCGGCAGGTCAGGGACATCAAAGGCCATGCCGTAAGGGCCATGTATTATTATACCGGAGCTGCGGATGTAGCGGCGATCACAGGGGATCAAGAATACCTCGAAGCCATGAAAAGAGTCTGGGAAGATGTGGTTTACCGGAATATGTATATCACGGGAGGTATAGGAGCTTCCGGGAGCAATGAAGGATTTACAAAGGATTATGATCTGCCCAATGATCATGCTTATTGCGAGACCTGTGCCAGTGTGGGCATGGTATTCTGGAATCAAAGGATGAATGCCCTCACCGGCGACGCGTTTTATGCCGATGTACTGGAAAGAAGTTTATTCAATGGGGCCCTGGATGGGATATCCTTTGCCGGGGACCAGTTTTTTTATGGCAATGTCCTGGCCTCCGGGGGGCAGCATAAACGCAGGGATTGGTTCGGCACTGCCTGCTGCCCTGCCAATATCGCCCGCCTGCTGGCTTCCCTGGGTAATTATATTTATGCTGCCTCAGACCAGGGCATCTGGATTCAACAATTTATCAGCAGCAACAGCATCATCCCCGTCAAAGGCCAGAAAATCCCGGTCCAGATCGACACCAAATATCCCTATGAGGGAAAGGTGACCATCACTTTAAACAATGAAAACCCTGTTCAAACCAGTCTCTACCTGCGTATACCGGGTTGGGCAAGGGGAGAAGCTGTGCCCGGAGCATTGTACCGTTTCCTGGATCCCGGATTTCAATGGCCAGCGATTACGGTCAATGGAATAAAAATGAATTATTCGCTGGTGAAAGGTTACGCGGTATTGAACCGCCTGTGGAAAGGAGGCGACCAGATCATCCTGGATATTCCCATGCCCGTCCAGCGGGTAGTCTCGGACAGCATAAAATTCAACCGGGACAAGGTGGCCCTGCAGCGCGGCCCTTTGGTCTATTGTGTGGAAGGGGCCGATCATGAGGGAAAGGTCTTCAACAGCATCTTGCCGGACCGGACTTCAGTAAAGCCCGTATGGCAACCCGGCATCCTGGGTGGCATGATCACCCTCGAAGCGAGTGTCCCTGCATTGCTGGTCCAGCCCGGTTCCATTTCTGTAAAACAAGAATTGATCAAAATGACGGCCATCCCTTATTTCAGTTGGGCCAACCGGGGACAAAATGAAATGCGGGTGTGGATACCACGGAGGTTTGATGGGATAAGGGTTGAATAGTTGGTCAGTTTGTCTGTTGGTTAGTTTGTCAGTTAGAAAGTTAGAAATGGGAGAGTTCAATAGGAGATTATTTATAAGTATAGGGGTCTTTTTCGGAAAGGCCTTTGGTGTAGCTTATATTCCAATGTTCTTAATCTTTGTTCCTGCCTTCTGCATGATCTCAGAAAAAGCAGTTGCCCGGGATACTTCGGAAATCAGGTTGAATGGTTTGATCAAACCGGTCTTCATCCGGACGGACCGCTGGGGCGTTTCTCATATCGAAGCTCATAACGAAGGAGATCTTTTTTTTGCCCAGGGTTACCAGGCAGCCCGGGACCGCTTGTTCCAGTTTGAATTGTTTCGCAGGCAGGCCACGGGTACGGTTTCCGAAATTTTAGGTCCTCGTGAATTGGACCGGGACATCGGAGCCAGGTTGTTTAAATTCAGGGGAGATATGAGCCGGGAACTAAAACATTACCATCCGCGGGGCGAGGCCATCATCAAATCCTTCGTCAATGGGATCAATGCTTTTGTCCGGGAAGCCATCCAACATCAGGAGCAACTGCCTGTTGAATTTCAACTGCTGGGCATCAAACCGGGCTTGTGGACTCCGGAGGACGTCGTATCGAGGCACAACGGCCTTCTGGGCAACGTTCAAAACGAACTTCAAACCGCAAGATGGTTGAGGCAGATCGGGGAAAAAAGAGTGATTGAGCTGATGAATTACCATCCCCACACCCCGAACCTTTCGCTGGACTCCCTGCTTACTAAAGAAGCCCTGGCAGAAGATATTCTTAAATGGTACAATGCCTTTCGCCGCCCGGTCCGGTTTCACAAGGAAGATCTCATCGGTTCCCTCAACCTCAACCCTTTCGGCTCCGAAGCCGCTACAGCCATCGATTTTAATGCCGAAGGCAGCAACAACTGGGTGATCAGCGGTAATAAAACACAAAGCGGTTACCCGATCATGTCCAATGATCCGCATCGCGCCATTACCGTGCCTTCTCTCAGGTATATCGTGCATTTGAAAGCACCTGGCTGGAACGTGATCGGTGGCGGTGAGCCCATCCTTCCCGGAGTGAGCATTGGCCATAATGAATATGGGGCCTGGGGCCTTACCATCTTCCAGACGGATATGGAAGATATGTATGTGTATAAAATCGATCCCCAAAACAGAGACCGGTACAAACACCAGGGACAATGGTTGAAGTTTAGAACCCTGCCGGATACCATCCGTATAAAAGGCCGGTTGCCGATTGCTCATGTGCACCGCTATTCCGTGCATGGTCCTGTTGTTTTTGTGGATACCCTGCGAAACCTCGCCTATGCCGTACGTTGTGCCTGGCTGGAGCCCGGCTCCGCCCCCTATCTGGCAAGCCTCCGTATGAATCAGGCCAGGTCCTGGACCGAGTTCAGACAGGCTTGTGCTTATTCCTTTGTGCCCGCTGAAAATATGGTATGGGCTGACCGCAAAGGGAATATCGGCTGGCAAACGGTGGGCCTTGCTCCGGTGAGGAAATTTCATTCCGGCATGGTCCCGGTGATCGACCATCCCCGATATGAATGGAGCGGCTACCAGCCGGTCCTGGAAAGGCCGGGTGCTTACAATCCCAAGGAAGGTTATATAGCCACGGCCAATGAAAACCTTACTCCGCCGGATTATCCCCACATGCACAGCATTGGTTATAATTGGGCCGATCCATACCGGGGGATGCGTATCCGTGAAGTATTGCAGGGAGGCCGGCGTTTTACTGTCCCGGACATGGCCGCTTTGCAATCCGATTATTTATCGTTGCCGGCCAGGCAGCTGGTACCCTTGCTCCTTGCGGTGGATATGAAAGATACCCTACTGAAAAATTATCAGCAGAGGTTATCCTCCTGGGACTTTATCCTTTCTGCGCATTCGCCGGCCGCTGGTTTGTATATTCAAACTGAAAGAAGGATTGAAAGAAAATGGTTAGCCCTGTTTTTGCCTGAAAACGAAGATGGCATAAAAACCAACGACGTATCGATCAACAATCTTTCCACTGAGGCCTTGATCCGGTGGTTATGGTCTCCGGATGGACGGTTTGGGCCAGATCCCCTGGAAAAAAGAAATGAAATTGTGATTTCCTCTTTCCGGGAAGCAGTGGATACTATGATTTCCCTTTTTGGAGATGACTTCAGCCAATGGAAATACGGCCATGAAAGTTATAAACATGTCCGTCTGACACATGCATTAAGCGCTCTGGCTGACCCCGCACTGAGCAATAAATTAAATACATTTCCCCATCCGCGCGGAGGGAATGGCAATACCGTAAACAGTACCGGAGAGGCCAACAACCAGGCCAGTGGGGCGTCTTTTCGCATTATAGTGGATTGTGCCGATTGGGATTATACTTTGGCCATCAATACTCCCGGGCAAAAAGGTGATCCCGCCGGGACCCATTACAAGGATTTGTTTCAACTTTGGGCCAAGGACCAATATTTCCCCCTGTTTTTCAGTGAAGAAAAAATAATCGGGGTGACCGAATGGGTCACAAAACTTACGCCTTCAAATTAGCAGGCAGTCAATATCGGAATCAGATCAGGCGGTAGATTTCCATTATGGACTTGAGGATCTTAGGGAAGTCGATGTGCAGGTCTTTCAGTTGTCCGGTGTGCACATCGAAGATCCAGCCGTGTACCAGCAGGCCCCTTTCCTGGAAGGCTTTTTGCACGGCCGCGGTTTTGATCACGTTGATGCATTGTTCCTGGACATTGAGTTCGGCCAGGCGGTCGTATTTCTCCTCAGGATCCAGGATGGCATTCAGTTCCTCCTTATGCAGGCGGTAGACATCCCGGATATTGCGCAGCCAGGGATTGAGAATCCCCAGGTCTTTGGATTGCATGGAAGCCTTGACGCCACCGCAGCCATAATGGCCGCAAACGATGATGTGTTTGACCTTGAGGTGATCCACCGCGTAATTGATCACGGACATTACATTGAGATCGATGCTGATCACCATATTGGCGATGTTCCGGTGAATAAAAACATCCCCGGGTTGCACTCCCATGAGTTCTTCGGCGGTGACCCGGCTGTCCGAGCAGCCTATATAAAGGTATTCAGGGGCTTGTCCCCGGGACATTTTTTCAAAATAGGAAGGGTCGGTGGCCAGTTTGCCGGCAATCCATTTTTCATTGTTCCTGAATATATGTTCAAACATGAAGGTGATTTGGATTCATAATCATTAAAATTAAAAGATATCCGGCGTTATACCCCGCCAGGTCAGGAAGTGGTTTGGATCACGATCATGATGACCATCAGGATCATCAGAATGCAAAGAAGATAAAGCGCTTTACCGTAATTATAAAACTTGAGTTTGGCAATATGGCTGAGGTTGTGGATCTGAAGCAAAAGTTCGTCATAATGGTCGGTGCGGTTACAGGTCCTGAATTTGCGGATATATTCTGAAGTGGGCATGGAAGCGATATCCCCGAAAAAGTACAATTTTTTGGTTGGAACATCCGGCTTGCTGGTCACGTGGGCGGCAACCGTGCGTACACAATAATAAATAAAGGGGACCATCACCAGCATAAAAAGAATAAAAGCGATTTTGTAAGCCAAAGGTTCATGACTCAGATCGGAAGAATCCTTGATCACAATGGACAGGATGATGCCCGCGATGACAAAAAGGAGGTTGATCTTATAATCTGCAAACTGAATGGAGGATTGCAGGGTCATATAGACATTCCAGGGCACAAAAGATTCGTCGGCGGAGCCCATGATGCTCTCCTCCCGCGACAAGGGATAATAGGCATTCCTGGTGTCGGTCTTGATGTCCTGGATTTCCTGCATGATTGTTCAGAATAGGCTATAAAAAGGCTTTTGCAACAAGCAATACAATGAGCAATGCCATCATGATCGAAAGCAAATAAAGGGCTTTGCTGTAGTTTGCAAATTTTTTTTTCGCAATGTGGCTGAGGTTGTGGACCTGGAGCAGCAGTTCGTCATAATGTTCCGTCCGGGTATTGGATTTAAAATGCTGAATAAACTTACTGGCGGGCATCCCCAGGATGTCCCCGAAAAAATACAGTTTCCGGGTCTTTACATCCGGGCGGTGTATGGTCTGAGCGGCTACGGTGCGTATGCTGTAATACAAGAAAGGGATCATGATCAGCAACAGGAGGACAAAAACAATTTTAAACAATAAGCTTTCTTCATTAAAATCCCCAATGCTTTCCAGCACAATGGAAAGGTTGATGCCCGCTATGACAAAAAGCAGGTTTATTTTATTGTCGGCAAATTGTATGGAGGATTGAAGATTGTTATAAATCGCCCAGGGTACAAACGATTCATCGTACGCGGTCAGGATATCGGTGTCTTCCGGGTTGATATCTGGTTTTGACATGGCCTTATTGCAATATAAATTTAGGTTATTGTGGCTTTTAAATGAAATCCATTTTGGCGTGCAAAAACCCATTGCATAACCCCAAAGGCCATAAATCCCGGTAAAAGGAGATATGCCAGTATTCCTAACCCCGGAACTTAAAGTTAAATATTGTTAAGGAAATGAATTAATACATAGAAATATGTCTATATTTGCATGTAAATTATTGAAATGACTTTAACGCAGCGCATCAACCCGGAAAAACTCGAGCACGCCGCCAGCATGCTCCGGGTCCTTTCGCATCCGGTACGCCTGGCCATCGTCGACCTGCTTTTTACCAACGGGCCCCTTTCTGTACAGGAAATACAGGAAAAACTCGGCCTGGAACAGGCTATTGCCTCCCAACATCTTATCTTGATGAAAGACAAAGGGGTGCTGACCTCCGCGAAGGAAGGGAGATGTCATTATTTTTCTCTTTTATATCCCAATATGAAAAACATCATCCATTGTCTGGAAGAATGTTGCAACTCTTAATTCCGTGTTAGCGCTTATCAATCAAGAACTGCCTATGCATCCTGAAGCTTACTTACTGGCGACCCTGATCGGGCTGTCCCTGGGCTTGATCGGGGGTGGCGGTTCGGTATTGACGGTACCGGTCCTGGTTTATGTGATGGGCATATCCCCCGTGTTGTCAACGGCTTATTCCTTGTTTATCGTGGGAGCCACATCGCTGATCGGCGCTTTTCAATATACCCAGCAAAAGCTGGTGGACTTTAAGACCGGGATCCTGTTTGGCATCCCCAGCATTGTAGCCGTATACCTTACACGGAAATACCTCATCCCTTTTATTCCGGACCCGGTGATGACCTTGGGTCAGATGGTCATTTCCAAGGAATTGCTGATCATGCTGCTCTTTGCCGTGCTGATGATCCTGGCTTCCGTATCCATGATCATGCCTGTGCGTGAAAAACAATATGAAAAGACGCTGCCGGGCTGGCTTACCATCTTCACCGTTTTGCTGGAAGGGGCCGGCGTAGGCGTACTCACAGGTTTAGTAGGTGCCGGGGGCGGGTTTTTAATCATTCCCGCCCTCGTCTTGCTTACGAAGATGCCGATGAAAAAAGCGATTGGGACCTCTCTGCTGATCATTGCGCTCAAATCCCTGATTGGGTTCACGGGCGATCTGGGCCACCAGGTCCTGGACTGGAACCTGCTTGTCCTCTTTACCTTGTTTGCCATAGCGGGCATGTTTCTCGGAATCGCTTTATCCAAACGGATCAGTGGGGAGAAACTTAAACCGGCTTTCGGTTGGTTTGTCTTAGTGATGGGGCTGTTTATTGTCGTCAACGAATTGTATTTAAAACAATAATAAAAATTGATCTAACCAAATAAACTTTTAGTAAATGAAAATTGAGCAAATTTATACGGGATGTCTTGCACAAGGCGCGTATTATATCACCAGTGAAGGGGAAGCCGCGATCATAGATCCCCTGAGGGAGGTTAAGCCCTACCTGGAGCGCCTGGAAACGGATGGGGTCAAACTCAAGTATATTTTCGAGACCCATTTCCACGCCGATTTTGTGTCCGGACATATTGACCTCAGCAGGCATACGGGGGCTCCGATTGTTTACGGACCCGATGCAGCCTGCGAATTCGATTGCATTTCAGCCAAGGACGGCCAGGAATTTAAGGTTGGCAAGGTGACCATTAAGGTGTTGCACACCCCGGGCCATACCCTGGAAAGCACCACCTTCCTGCTGAAAGACGAAAACGGCAAAGATCATTGTATTTTCTCCGGAGATACGCTCTTTCTCGGAGATGTGGGCCGTCCCGACCTTGCCCAGAAAGCAGCCCATATGACCCAGGAGCAATTGGCCGGTTTGTTATACGACAGCCTGACCAGCAAGATCATGCCCCTGGCTGATGATGTGATTGTCTATCCGGCCCACGGTGCAGGCAGCGCTTGCGGAAAAAACATGATGAAAGAAACCGTGGATACCCTGGGTAACCAGAAAAAAGTAAACTATGCCCTGAACCAACCCAACCGGGATGCCTTTATCAAAGCCGTCACTGAAGGCTTATTGCCCCCGCCGGCCTACTTTCCTTCCAATGTGGCGATGAATAAAAAGGGCTACCAGGCCTTCGAGGAAGTCATGAACCAGGGCATGCGCGCCCTGACCCCGGCCGAATTCGAAGTGGTCGCTGAAGAGACTGGCGCAGTGGTTCTGGATACCCGCCTGCCCGGTGATTTCGCCAAAGGATTTGTACCACAGTCTGTCAGCATCGGGCTGAAGGGGGATTTTGCTCCATGGGTCGGCGCCCTGCTGGCGGATGTCAATCAGCCTATCCTGTTGATCACCGAAGAGGGCCAGGAAGAAGAATCGGTTACCCGGCTGAGCCGTGTCGGATTTGACCACGTGCTCGGGCACCTGGCCGGTGGATATGCCGCCTGGAAAGCAGCCGGCAAGGAAACCGATACCGTAAACCGGATCACGGCCGAGGAATTTGCTTCAAAATTTAAAAAAGGGGAATCCGTGGTGTTGGACATCCGGCGGGAAGGGGAGTATGAAGCCGAACACGTGGATGAAGCTTACAGCCGTCCGCTGGCATATATCAATGACTGGATCAAGGACGTCAACCCGGCTCATCATTTTTACATGCATTGTGCCAGCGGGTACCGCAGCATGATTGCCGCTTCCATTCTGAAAGCCCGCGGATATCATAATTTCTCCGAAATCGACGGCGGCTTTACTGCCATAAAAAAGACGGAGGTGGCCTGCACCGATTATATATGCCAATCCAAAGTCATCAAACAATAAACCCTAAGTACCTATGTTGAAATTTCTTGCAAAACTGCTCTTCGGATTCGACAGCGGCAAATTAAAATCAGCCATTGAAGCGGGCGCCCTGCTCGTCGACGTGCGCACTCCTTCCGAATATGCTTCGGGTCATGTCAGGGGTTCTGTAAATATTCCGCTCGATGCCATCAGCAAAAACCTGGGCAAATTCAAGAATAAAGACCAAATCGTCGTCTTTTGCCGAAGTGGCGCCCGAAGTGCACAGGCTAAAACCATCTTAAACCAAAGCGGCTTCCAAAATGTGATCAATGGCGGCAGCTGGTCCTCCGTAAATAAGCTCGTCTGAACAAATTAAATATTGATGTCATGAAAACCCATTATCAAATCCTGGTCATCGGAGGCGGCAATGCCGGCCTCTCCCTCAGTGCACATCTTTTGCTGAAAAACAAAAAGCTGGACATTGGCATTGTGGAACCTTCAGATAAACATTATTATCAGCCCGCCTGGACCCTGGTAGGCGGAGGGGTTTTCGATATCAATGACACGGTACGCAACGAGGTGGACTTTATCCCCAAACAGGCCAATTGGATCAAAGACTCCTGTGTTTCCTTCCAGCCTGAAAACAACCAGGTGACCCTCGCTTCCGGTACTGTACTGACCTACGATTACCTGGTAGTCTGTCCCGGCATCCAGCTCGACTGGGGTTCGGTAAAAGGCCTCAAGGAAGCCCTCGGTCATAATGGGGTCACCACCAATTATTCCTTTAAAGTGGCCCCCTATACTTTTGAATGCCTCAAAAACTTCAAAGGAGGAAAAGTACTGTTCAACAACCCGCCCACAGCCATCAAGTGTGGAGGAGCACCCCACAAGATCATGTGGCTGGCCGGAGATTATTTCAGGCGACATGGTTTGCTGGACAAAGCGGAAATCCATTATTACAGCGGAGGCACCCGGCTCTTTGGAGTTGAGAAATATGAAAAGACGCTGAAAAAAGTAGCCGAACGGTACCATGTTCAAACCCACTTTTTTGAAAAACTGGAAGAAGTGGATGGTCCCAATAAAAGAGCGCGTTTCGTGGGCTTTGGGGAACACAATAAAGGGGTGGAAACCTGGGTGGACTACGAAATCTTCCATGTGACCCCGCCGCAGTCAGCCCCTGATTTTATCAAACAAAGCCCGCTGGCCAATTCTGCCGGATGGGTGGATGTGGATAAATACAGCCTGCAGCATGTCCGTTTTCCGAATGTATTTTCCCTGGGAGATTCATCTTCGCTGCCTACTTCGAGAACCGGGGCTGCGGTGCGCAAACAGACGCCTGTGGTAGCCACCAACCTGCTGGCCCTGATCGAGGGGCAACCCTTGCCTGCCAAATATAATGGGTACAGTTCCTGCCCCATCATCACCGGATACGGAAAACTCGTCCTGGCGGAATTTGATTACAACAACCAGCCTATGGAGACTTTTCCTTTTGATCAAAGCAAGGAAAGATGGAGTATGTACCAGCTCAAGAAACAAGTATTGCCCAGGATGTACTGGAACCTGATCCTGAGAGGCAGGGCCCAGGGATAATAAACTTTACTAATACAAAACCATAAACGCTTATGAATCTTCTCCAAACGCTTAGTCAGCCATGGCCGTGGTATATTGGCGGTCCGTTGATCGGATTGATTGTTCCCGTGCTGTTGATCGCGGGCAACAAGGCCTTTGGCATCAGTTCGTCCCTCCGGCACATCTGTGCAGCCTGTATCCCGGCTAAAATCCCTTTTTTCAAGTACGACTGGAAAAAAGAGACCTGGAACCTGTTTTATGCGGGGGGCATCATCCTGGGAGGCCTTATTGCCGCTTTCTGGCTGCCCAACCCTGCACCTGTGGACATTCATCCGAACCTGGTAGCCGAATTGGGGACCTACGGAATCAGCCAGTCTTCTTCTTTATTGCCCGAGTCTGTTTTCAGCTGGTCTTCCCTCCTGACCTTCAAGGGCTTTGTAATGATGGTCTTGGGCGGATTTTTTGTAGGTTTTGGTACACGCTACGCCGGAGGTTGCACCAGCGGCCATTCCATCATGGGATTATCAACCCTGCAATGGCCTTCCCTGGTAGCCACCATTTGTTTTATGCTGGGAGGCTTCATCATGGCCAACCTGATTTTACCTCACCTTTTAAAACTGGCTTAATATGGAAGCAACCAAATCCAACCCAACCGCGGAACAGGTAGAAAAAAACACGGACTTTGAAGTATGGTCCCTGGACACGGCTTATGTCAATGAAAAGGATTTTCAACAACCCTGGTGGCATGAGTTGAAGTATATCCTCGCCGGCATCGTCTTTGGCATCGTGCTCGTAAAAACGGAAGTGATCAGCTGGTACCGCATCCAGGAAATGTTCCGCCTTCAGTCTTTTCATATGTACGGGGTGATCGGGAGCGCGGTAGCCGTGGGGGCCCTCTCGGTGTTTCTCATCAAAAAATTCCGGATTAAAACCGTTTACAACCAGGAGATCGAATTTCATAAAAGGCCCTTTACCAAGGGGACCATTTTCGGAGGCCTGATCTTCGGATTGGGTTGGGCGCTTACGGGAGCCTGTCCGGGACCTCTTTATGCCCAACTGGGCAGCGTGGGAACCGTCGGGATCGTCACCCTGCTGAGTGCGATTGCAGGGACCTGGTTTTATGGTAAAATCCAGGAAAAACTCCCTCATTAAGACTCAAATCAAATCAACCAAATGAAATATTGGGAAACATTCGTCAACGGTTATACAGGGTATGCGAATTACTTGTGGAATGAAATCCTGCATCCTTCCTGGCATAATTATTTTTATTGGCTGATCGGGATTTCTTTGTTTTTCTGGCTGCTCGAAATCGCCTTTCCCTGGCGGAAAAACCAATCTCCCATCCGGAAGGACTTCTGGCTGGACGGATTTTACATGTTTTTTAATTTTTTCCTTTTTTCACTGATCGGATACAATGCGGTCTCCAATGTATTCAGCCAGGCTTTCAACGATTTTATTCGTTGGGCTTTTGGATGGGAAAACCTGGTAGCGATCCGGGTGCATCAGTTGCCCTGGCTGGTTCAGTTGGGCATCCTTTTTATCGTCCGCGATTTTATCCAATGGAATGTACACCGGCTCCTGCACCGTTCCGATTGGCTCTGGCAGTTTCACAAGGTGCACCACAGCGTGGAGGAAATGGGTTTCGCCGCCCATTTGAGGTATCACTGGATGGAAACGATCGTATACCGCACCCTGGAATACATCCCCCTGGCCATGATCGGATTTGGCGTGCAGGACTTTCTGGTCGTGCATATCTTTACCCTGGCCGTCGGTCATTTTAACCACAGCAATATCCGTGTACCTCTTGGTCCGCTGAAATACATTTTTAATAATCCCCAGATGCACATCTGGCACCATGCCGAACACATCCCCAACCGGTACGGAGTGAACTTCGGCCTTACCCTTTCCATTTGGGATTATATTTTTAAAACAAACTATATCCCCCAGTCGGGCCGTGATGAAAAACTGGGTTTCGATCAGCTCGAGGCCTTCCCCAAAACCTTTTTACAACAATTCCTTTATCCATTTTACAAAAGCAATAAATCAAATGAAAAAATCCATCTTCCTGCTCCTCATGCTGGGCACCATGGCAACAGCCTGCAACGGAATAGCACAAGAAAAATTGAGTCCGGAACAGTTCAATTCCCTGTTGGCTAAAGACAAAAACGTTCAACTCATCGATGTCCGCACCCCGGGGGAATATGCCAGTGGCTATATTGAAGGCAGCACCAATATCGATTACAATTCCCCGGATTTCCTGGCCCGGATGGGCAAGCTGGACAAAAACAAACCGGTAGCTTTGTATTGTGCGGTTGGCGGGCGCAGCGGAAACGCGGCGATCAAGTTAAAAGAACTCGGTTTTTCAAAAGTGTATGATTTGGCCGGGGGGACCCAGGCATGGAAGGCAAAACAACTGCCCCTTAAAAATTAAATCCAACAACAAAGAAAACAAAGGAGAGTGGATATTCCCCTGATCACGATAACCCTCATAGTGCTGGCAGGTGTGTTATACGCCATCTCCCAGGTCACCTTTGTACTCAAATCCCTGCACCGTCAGCCGGAACACCAGGCAGCCTTTTTGTCAGCGCCTTTAAACAAATTCCGGCTCGGGCTGGCTTTCCTATCCCTGAGCCTGGCCTTTTTCCTGGGCCTTTGCTGGTTACAGGCCAGGCAGGCAAATCAAGCACTGGTCGAACAAAACCGTTTACAGATCCTGGCTGCCTACGACAGTTCGGCCCTATGGGAGGCACCCGATCCTTACCTGATCCTGAAAGAAAAAAATAAGGACCTCATTTTATACGGAAGGCAGTTGATCGCCAACACTTCTGATTTCCTGGGCCCGAAGGGTACCGTACGCCGGATGTCGAATGGAATGAATTGCCAGAATTGCCATCTGGACGCGGGTACCAAACCATACGGAAATAATTATTCGGCGGTATTCGCCACCTATCCCAAATTCAGGGCACGCTCCGGAGCTGAAGAAGACATCAACAAAAGGGTCAACGATTGTTTCATGCGCAGCCTCAACGGCGATTCCCTGCAACCGGGCAGCCGTGAGATGAAGGCCATCACCGCTTATATACATTGGCTGGGCCAGGCTGTCCCCAAAAATCAAATTCCGCTGGGTTCGGGCCTTGTGAAGCTGGACCCTCTTCCACGTCCCGCGGACCCTGAAAAAGGAAAGTCGGTTTATATGGCCAAATGCCAATCCTGCCATGGAGCACAGGGCCAGGGGCTGCCTAAGCCGGAAGATCCATTGGCATCTTATCCTCCGCTTTGGGGTGACGGAAGTTACAATGAGGGGGCCGGCCTCTATCGCCTGTCCACCTTTGCGGGCTATGTCAAAGCCAATATGCCTTTTGGAGCCAGCAGGGACAATCCCCAGCTAAGTGATGAAGAAGCATGGGACCTGGCCGCTTTCGTCAATTCGCAGCCCCGGCCCAAACATCCTTTCCTGAATGCCGACTGGCCGGTCATTTCCAAAAAACCTTACGACCATCCATTTGGCCCTTTTGCCGACACCTTTTCTGCGGACCAACACAAATACGGCCCTTTTCAACCCATAATTGCCTTTCAAAAATCAATGACCAAATGAAAAACAACCGTAGAAAATTTTTACAATCCCTGTCCTTGGGGAGTATAGGCCTGACCATGATCGAACCATTAAAACCGGCCCTTGCGACTACAGAACCCCAGGCAGGTTTCTCCGGTGATGCGGCAGGTACCCAAAAAATTACCCTGCTGCAAACGACCGATGTACACTGCCAGATCCATCCCCACGATGAATTGTTTTGGGAAAATGAAAAGGCGGTTTTCCGTAAAACGGCGGGATACTCCCATATTTCGACCCTCTTTAAACAATACCGGAAATCGAACCCCAATACGTTTATCGTAGATACCGGCGATATGTTCCAGGGCAGCATGCTTTCTGTAAAAACCGAGGGCGGGGCCTATATGGAAATGCTCGACCTGCTGGGGTATGACCTTTATCTGCCCGGCAACTGGGAAGTCATCTACCAGAAAAAAAGAATGCAAACTTTATTGGGCGGGCTTAATGCTCCCAAGGTTTGTGCCAATATGTACCACGATAAGGGCAACGGGGAGAAAGGCGAGCTGATTTTCCCGGCATACCATACCTGGACTGCGGCCGGAGTGAAAATCGGATTTTTGGGTTATACCGATCCGCTCGTCCCCTTGAGGCAATCCCCCATTTACAGCAAAGGGATAGTGTACACCAAGCCAGAAGAAAACCTGAGGTATTATGTGGACGTGCTCAGAAACCAGGAGCAATGTGATTATGTCATTATCCTGGCTCACCTGGGGCTGTCACAACAAATCCACATCGCCAACCTGCCCGAATGCGAAGGGGTGGACTATGTCTTTGGCGGCGATACCCATGAACGGGTGCGCAAACCCATCCAATGCCTGTACGCGAAGGTGGTTGAGCCGGGGGCTTTCGGTTCATTTGTGGGAAAATTAGAATTGACCGTATCCAATGGAAAAATTGTCAGCGACCATTATGACCTGGTCGAGGTCAATCCAAAGAAGTATAAAGCCGACCGGGAGATGGACCGCCTCATCGACAAGCTTGAAGATCCTTATGAAGCCACCATCAACCAGGTCCATGGATATTCCAAAGTGCCCTTGTACCGCTATTTTGTGGTGGAAAATACGATTGACACCCTGATCATCGATGCCCTGATGTGGAAAGCCAAAACCGATATCGTTTTGTCCAATGGTTTCCGTTTTTGTCCCCCCCGGACGGTGGATCCTACGGGTATGGTACCCATCACCGAAGGATTCGTGTACGATATGTTGCCGGTGGATGCGGTGGCCAGGACAGCCTTTGTCACCGGAAGGCAACTCAAAGAATGGCTGGAGAAAGAACTTCAAAACGTATTTGCCAGCGAGGCTTCCAAACGATTTGGCGGCTGGGTGGTCAAAATGAAAGGCATGGATATTGAATTCAAGGCTTTTGAAGAATATGGTCAGCGGGTGAAGAAAATCACCATCGGGGGAAATCCTTTGGAAATGGACAAGGAATACAGCGTCACCGCCTGTGAGCGGGACGGTGATCCGATGGACATGCTCTGCAGGATCCCGAAAGTCAGGAATCCCAGGAGCCTGGATTTCACCATGCACCAGGTGATCCGCGATTATGTAAAAACCTTTTCCCCGGTCGATCCGACCCCTCATCATAATGTAAAAATCCTGGATGCCCCGGATACTTTATTGTCCCAGGTCTTCGGGGTGGATTATAAATTTGTTTAGCTTAACCAAAAGACTCATGAAAAGAAATATTTTTTTATTGACCCTGATGCTTACAGCCTGGATTTTGCCCGGGTTTACCCAGGAACAGGCCGTGAACATGAATGAATACAAGCTCGTATTCCAACTCACCAACGGAGATACGGCCGTTCATAAAGCCACGGTCAAACAAATCTTTAATGCCCTGGCCGCCGCGCCCAAAAGCAAAATAGAATTGGTCTGCCACAACAATGGGATCAGTTTCCTCCAGGTTTCCAAAACCCAATACATGGGACAGATTATGGAACTCAAAAACAAAGGAGTGATTTTCGCCGCCTGTGAAAATACCCTGCGCGAACGCAAGATTGACAAGACGGATATCGTTCCACAGGCCATATTTGTTCCTGC
>CAYOPD010000081.1:0-17000 GCA_964405735.1 uncultured Saprospiraceae bacterium
CGAATTTTATACCCAGGGTATGGCCCAGCCACTTAAGGGTAAATATATTGGCAATATTCCACAACTCAACCTGGCTTTTGATGGCTTCCCGGGAAAAAGCATCAAATTGCCAAAGGATACCTCCCATACCCAATGGGTAGGATTGGATCTTGAAAAAAAACTGCCCCTTGAAAAAATCCGTTTTATACCGGCAGACGATGACAATTTTGTCGAAGCCGGAAATACCTATGAATTGTTTTATTGGCAAGACAAATGGATCTCGGCGGGCAAACAGAAGGCCGTGAATGACTTCCTTGAATATAAAAAAGTGCCGCAGGGTGGGGTTTATTTATTACGTTGCTGGGGTTGCAACAATCAGGAGGAAAGGCCATTTACTTATGAGGATGGGAAACAAATTTGGTGGTGAAGTTGATTAATTAAAAGAATTAAGGAAATTAAGAATTAAGGAGTGAAAAATATTCATCCGGTCTCCGAATCCGACTATCCCCGTATCCTGGAAATCTGGGAGTCCTCCGTCCGCGCAACCCATCATTTTTTAAAAGAAGAGGATATTCAATTATTCAAAAAGCTGATTCCGTTGCATTATCTGCAGGCGGTGGAATTGTCAGGCATACGTGACGAAGAGGGCTGGCTTTGGGGTTTTTCAGGAGTATCCGGACAGAGCCTGGAAATGTTATTCATCCATGCTGATATGCGGGGAAAGGGTTTTGGGAAACAACTGATGATGCACGCCATTGATAATCATCATATCAATAAAGTGGATGTGAATGAAGACAATCCGGAAGCGATCGGATTTTACCAGCATTTTGGATTTAAAGTGATTGGGCGGTCAGAGCTGGATGGTAGCGGGAAGCCGTATCCGATATTGCACATGGAACTGGAAATGGAGTGAGCTACTTAAGAATCAGGCTACATGGCCGTCGGAACGGCACTTCGGAATTATAGCTTCTTAAAACTGCAAAAAAGAAAATGTTGCACAGCATTCAAGGGAGTAATGTGGCCTTCCTCCCTGCACTTGATGCGTTCAAAAGAAAGCTCAAAACGGGCAGACATGGACATTTCGGAATACTGCCGGATCTCCAGGCCGCTGCACTTTTTAGGGCCCTGCTCCGAAAATGTGCCCAATACGAGATAGCCTCCTTTCCGGAGGGAGCGTTCGGCCAGGGAAATGTACTTGGAAATATTTTCTTCCGAGGTCAGAAAATGAAAGGCGGCGCGGTCGTGCCAGAAATCAAATTTTACTTCCGGCTCAAAATCGAGAATATCGGAAACGATCCAGTGTACATTTGAGGCCCGAAATCCCAATCTCTGTTTGGCCCTCTCAATGGCTTTCTGCGACAGGTCCAGGACCCATACGTTTTTAAACCCTTTATCCAGCAGAACATCCACCAGCCGGCCGTCTCCTCCGCCGATATCGATGATGTTTGCGGACAAGGGGAGGTCAAACAAATCCAGGAATTCTACAGAAGTGGACGGATAGGACTGAAACCAGGTTAATTCATCTTCTTTTTTGGAGAGATATATATTATCCCAATGTTGCCTCGCATCAAACATAAAATAAAAACAAGGTTAGAGAAAATAAAATTCCCGCCGGGAGCCATCGTTTACCCTCTGTGATCAAAGGCTTCATTGCCTCAGTTTCAGCATACCCGCATTAATGGCCACGATCACCGTGCTCAGGCTCATTAATACGGCTCCTGCAGCAGGACTCAGAAGGATCCCCTGCTTATACAACACCCCCGCAGCCAATGGCAGGGCTATAATATTGTATCCCGTAGCCCATACCAGGTTTTGAATCATTTTGCGGTAAGTGGCTTTGCCAAAACGGATCAGGGAGACAACATCTGCCGGATTACTGTTGACGAGGATGATATCCGCCGTTTCTGCTGCAATGTCAGAACCTGAACCGACTGCGATGCCCACGTGGGCCTGGGCGAGGGCAGGTGCATCGTTGACCCCATCTCCTGTCATGGCTACATACTCTCCCTGGTGCTGGAGCTCTTTGATCTTATCCATTTTTTGATGCGGCAGTACCTCGGCAAAATATTTATCCATGTTCAGGGTTTTGGCAATGGCGGATGCCACTTCAATGCGGTCGCCGGTCAGCAAGACCGGCTTAATGGCCTCCAGGCGAAGGGTATGAATAGCTCCTGCCGACTCAGGGCGAAGCGTATCGGATAATGAAATAAAACCGAAGACCTCGTCACCGGAAAGGACAAAAACCACGGTTTCGCTCAGGTCTGCTGTGTAGGCCGGGGGGAAAAGAATTTGGTTTTCCCTGAGATAACCCGGACTGACTACTTTGATGTCTTTCCCTTCCACATGGGCTTCGATGCCCTTGCCGGTAATGGAATTGAATTTTTGAACAGGTGGTACCGGGATCCCCATGATTTTGGCTTTGCTCATGATACCGGTGGCGATCGGGTGTTCAGAATTTTGTTCGAGCGCTGCGGCCAGCCGGATTAACTCATGGTCATTGATCATCGGGTGGACGGGTACTGTACGTGAGACTTCAAACCTGCCCAAAGTCAGGGTTCCTGTTTTATCAAAAACCAGGGTGGTTATTTTTCTGGCATTTTCAAATGCCGTCCTGTTCTTAATCAATAAACCATGCTGTGCGGATAAAGCGGTAGACTTGGCCACCACAAGGGGGACAGCCAGGCCCAGGGCATGTGGACAACAGATCACGATCACAGTCACCATCCTTTCCACTGCAAAAGCAAGGCCCGATCCTGAAAAATACCAAACCGCAAAAGTGATCAGGCCCGCAACGATGGCAATGAGAGTGAGCCAGCGCGCAGCACGATCAGCCAGCAATTGGGTTTTTGATTTGGATTGCCGGGCATCCTGGACCAGCCTGACCACCCGGGCCAGGTAAGAGTCTTTTGATCCATGTGAAACCCTGATTTTAATTGCACCATTGCCATTGATGGATCCTGCAATGACTTTGTCTCCCTGTTTTTTGGCGACGGGTTTGGATTCTCCGGTGAGCATGGATTCATCCAGATGGGTCTCGCCCTCCGTGATCAGTCCGTCTGCAGCTACTTTTTCGCCGGGTTTTACGAGAATAAGATCGTTTGTTTTAAGACTCGAAGTCCTGACCTCCATGATCTGGTCTCCATGCACCAGATGCGCGTCATCCGGCATCAACCGGACCAGCAACTCCAGCTCCCTGGACGCTCCGGCCACCGATTTCATTTCTATCCAATGGCCGAGGAGCATGATCAGGATGAGGGTGGCCAATTCCCAGAAAAAATCCATTCCTTTTAAACCCAGCACCGTGGATGCGGAATAAGCATAGGCTACCGTGATTGCAAAACCGATCAGGGTCATCATCCCGGGTTGCCCGGATCTCATTTCATCAAACCATCCCTTTAAAAAAGGCCAGCCTCCGTAGAAAAAAACCACAGAGGATAAAAACCAAAGCAGCCCTTTTGAACCAGGAAATACAAAATGGAAACCAAGCCAGTGCTGGATCATCTCCGACAACAGGAGAATCGGTATGGTCAATAAAAGGACCACATAAAAACGTTTTTTAAAATCATTCATCATCATGGCGTGATGGTCATGCCCGATATGACCCATTGGGGGCTTGGGAGATGCCTGGTCTTCGTGTTTTGGCTGAGACTGGTGGGTGGCTGGACTTTGATGGTGGTGTTGGGGCTCCATTTAATTATTTGTGATAGGTTAAGGGAAATTCGATTCGTAATTTTTCCCAGGCCATGGAAATAAGTATCCGGCCTTCCTTGCCGTCTTCTATAAAATACTGTAATCGTTCCATATGCCCTGTTTTTTTAGGTTTTACAGCCATTCTGACCACATCGTCCTTTGAATCATACTCGGAAGCGAGATGCTGTTCCCAATGTTTGTTGATGATCACGGTCCATTCCTTTTTACCGGGTATGGTAAATAGGGCGTAATTCCCAGCCGGAATAGAAATGCCATTGACGATAAAAGGATGAGGCATGTACAATCGGGTGGCATTGTGCGCTCCGGTGACCCAGACCTCTCCATAGGGCACAAGCCCTCCCCAGATGATTCTGTTTCGGACACCGGGGGAATGGTAGTCTATGGTAATGCTGTCCTGGTTCAGCCGGACAATGGCTCTCGAAGGAAGGCTTCTTTTGGTGGTGTCCTTTCCCAGGTTAGGATTGTAGCTGATTTCCCCGGACGACTGAGCAGCAAGGCCTGCAGCAATACATAATAAATAGAAAGTAAAATATCGTTTGAACATAAGAAAAGAAATTTTTTAATGATTATGAGCGTGTGAGGCCATGGGATCGGCCCCTTTTTTTAAAATGTATTCGCTGTTTAACAAATAGGCACCACGAACAACAACAAGCTCTCCTGCGGTTATGCCGGAAAGGATTTCCAGGCTGTCGTTTAATTCCCGGCCCAGATTCACCATTTTAGGCTTAAACTTGTTTTTTCCGCTTTGAATCCATACTGTGGCACTTTCCTGGCCCCTGATCGCTGCATCCGAAGGTATAGCCATAACCTGTTCCCTCGGACCCTGGAGCATAATTTGGGCCGACATACCAGGTTTCAGAGTTCCGCCTGGATTGGGGATGGTTACGCGAAGCAAAAGGATACGACTATCCGCGTTAAGCTCCGGCGTAACAAACTCAATGGTCCCGGTTATTTCTTTATTGTCTAAATCGGGCACCCGTACCAGGGCTTTGCTTTTAATATTCACCTTATTCAACTGGGAAGAATAAATTTGTGCTTCGGCCCATAACGTGGAAAGGTCAGCAAGTTTGATCAAGGGGCCCCCTGCCATGGTATAATCTCCCTCCAGAACGCCGAGCTCGGTGATGTATCCGCTGGATGGGCTTAAGAAAGTAGTCGCCGTGGAGGTAGTCAAAGAATTCAATTGTAAAATTTGATTTTCGGTCATTCCCAAGAGAATCAGTTTGTTTTTTGCGTTGTGAATCAGTTCATCTCTTTTTATAAGTTCGTCCTCCGGCAGGAGGTTTTTATTTTCCCGGGCCTGAATATATTCATGCCGGGCGCTATTCAGCTCTTCACTGTACAGATCATATAGCGGCATTCCGGACAGGACAAAATCGCCAAGATTTTTATAATACAACTTATCAATCCTTCCCATTACCCTTGAACTGACCGAATTGGTTTTTCTTTGGTCAAAATTCAAGGTGGCGGACAATAAAAGTTGTTCGCCGAGCACGGAGACCTCCAGGGTGTCCGTCCGGATATTGCCCAGGGTTATTTGCTGGTCACTGAGTTCAAGTTCATCCTGGTTTGCCCCTTTATTGATTTTAACCGGAGTCAGTTCCATTTTGCAAATTGGACATTTCCCGGGTTTGTATTCCACCACCTGTGGATCCATCGAACAAGTATAATAGACCTCAGGATCGACCGTTGGGCTTTCATTCGGTTTACAGCCTGCCAGCAGGAAAATGAGCGCAGTGGAAAAAAAATAATAATTCATGGTTAGTTTTTGACGGTAATGAAACTCTCGCTATCCAATAAGTATTGTGCGTTTGCGGCAACGCGGTCACGCAGGGTAAGGCCCTCGAGGATCTCCACCAGGTCCTCATATACCATACCTGTACGAACAAGAATGGCTTTAAATCCTTCCTCTGTTCGGAGGAAGACCACTTTTTGAAAGCCGGAAGAGAGTACAGCGGTTTTAGGTAACCATTGAGAGATCTTGGAATGACCGGTGATCTTTGCTTTTACCGGGCTACCGATGGGTATATTATTTACGCTGTTGTTAAAGTATACTCTTGCCGTAAGCGTCTTGCTGTCCTCCTGGTAGTATGGTTCGATAAAATCGATTTTCCCACGAATGACGACCTGAGGTGTGGATTCAGAATGGATTTCAGCAGGGTTCCCTTTTTTTACCCAGCTCAGGCTTTCCCCGGGAATATTGAGTATTGCCCAGGCACGCTTCGGGTCGTAAACACTGAGGAGCGGCTGACCTTTGCGGACATACATTCCTTCTTTCAGACTCAATTGCTCATCTGTTCCTTCATTCCTGGCCATTTGACCGGAGGATAATACTTCCATATTTGATGACTCGATAATATGACCACTCCTTTTACTAAAAACAGAAACAGCAAGCAAGGGTGTTCCGGTCTTGATCATTTCCAGCAGTTGGGAGGTGTCCATGCCCAACAAGATTAATTTTTCCTTTGCAGCACGAATCAGGTTTTTATTTTCCGGGGTTTGTCCAATAAGAAAAAGAAGGTTTTGCTGTGCAGTGACCAGGTCCGGGCTGTAAAGATCCATGATGCGCTGGCCTTCATGGATTTTTTGATAGCGGTACCGGATATATAGTTTCTCGATACGGCCTTCCACATTGGAGGATATCCGGTAAATTTCACGCGTATCATAATCGATCACTCCCGGCGCTACTGTCTCCAGGGCTATTTCTGTTGTTTGTATGCTTGTGTCTTTAATGGCCGATATGATGAATTGATTGGTGGGTTTTAACAAAGCATGCAAACCGGGACCAGGGAGATCCGGGTTGGGATTTGATTTTTCCACCAAAGGCATGCCGCAAACCGGGCAATTCCCAGGCTCGAATTTTTCTATTTCCGCATGCATGGGGCAGATATATACAGTTCCGTGTCCTTCCTGTTCGTGAGCAGTGGTTTGCACCAGGTCCATACCGCATTTTGGACATTGCCCGGGTGTGTCACTGTAAAAAGAATCTTCCGGCATGGGACAGGTATATAAGGGATGCCCGCCCTGAATGGAAGGTTGATCCTTCCGGAGCACACATGAAGTAAAATTCATGGCAATAAAAAAGACAAAAAATCCGGTGGTGATTTTCATCGTTGCTGTATTAACCGTTCCAGTTCAACCTGGGCCTGAAGGGCCTGGTTTAATATATTGAGGTATTCCAGTTGGGTCATATAAAGCGTCTCCCAGGCGTCTAAAAGCATAAACAGTTCTTCGGTATTCTGTTCATAACCCAATTGAATGGTTTGCATATTGTATTTCAAAGCCGGAATGATCTCTTCCTCGTATCCTCTGAGTTGTGTGATTTTGAGCTGAAGGTCATTACGCATGCCATAGGCCATGCCGCTGTACTCATTCGCCAACATTTCTTTCTCGGCTTCGTAAGACATGGACTGCCACTTAAGGCTTTCAATATTCGCCTTGGCCATTTTGGAGGACCATTTTGCCATAGGGATACGGACCATTCCCATCAGGTTATACAAAAGGGGCTGGCCGCCAAACCCAAACATATGCTCGTACCGAATACTAAACTGAGGAAGCAGCGTTTGTTTCTCCGAGTCCTGCCTAAGCCAACTCAGGCGGATGCGTTGGTCCAAAGCCCTGATATCGGAGCGGTTGGAATAAAACAAAGCCTGGTTGAACTCCCAGGTCTCAAAATCATTAAACCGGTACAGGGTGTCCAGTTGAAGAGGGATCAGGGCATTTCGTCCCATCAGCGTATTTATGCGGATCTGTTTGTCCCGGAGCTCGCTTTCGTACATCCATTCCATGTTTTTCAGGTTGCCCAGGGAGGCTTTAACTTTATAGTAGGCACCGATTTTCCCGAGACCGAATTGATACCGCAATTCTGCGTTTTGAAGCATAAATTCCAGTACCTTTTGGTTTGTAGCCAACACCGCGAGTTTCTTTTTCAAAATGATGGTTTCATAAAACAGCCTTTTACCATCATGGATCAATTCATGAAGGGTACTGTTTCTTTTTTCATACTCTGCTGCCGACATTGCCTTCATGTAGCGTTCATCTGCATCCTGTTTCCTTTTAACGGGAATCATTTGTTCACCCGATATCATGATGGATCCCATCCCCGTCATTTCGCCCTCCCTGCTCCACCGGTTGATGTTGTAGGGGGTCATAAATTGTCCCAGGGCAAACTGGGGGGGCATCCAGCTCCGGGCTCCGCCGGCCGCTTCATCCATGGACCGGATTTCGCTGGCATACATTTTTACCACCGGGTTGTTTTGACGGATAGAATCCAATATTCGTTCCAGCGTATATATTTCCTGGGCGGGAAGAAAACTCCCAAAGAGAAAACGCAAAACGAAAAGTAATTTTATACAGATATTCATGGTAAGCTGAATTTATTTTTCAACTGGTTAATTGTTTTATTAAGTTGCAGCCTGAGCTGCTTTTTTCAAATCGGCTACCCTGGTGAGGGCGTAAAGAACCGGCAATACGATCAATACAAACAGGGTAGAAGTGATCAGTCCAAATACAAAGGGATAAGCAATGGGCTTCATGACATCGCTTCCGGTCCCCGTGGCCAGTATTACGGGTAACAATCCCAATATATCCACAATGACCGTCATCAGTTTGGGCCTTACTCGCAAAACAGCGCCTTCGTAAATGGCCTCTTCCAACGCTTGTCGATTCAGATTAAGGCCTTGATCACGATGGATTTTTATTTTTTTCTCCCAGGAATGGTTGAGGTATACCAACATCAATACACCCGTCTCGACAGCGATCCCAAACAGAGCTATAAACCCAACGGCCACCGCAACCGAAAAATTGACTCCAAAAAAATGAAGCGAATAGGCCCCGCCCACCAAGGCAACCGGGATGGCCGACAATACAATCAACACTTCCCTGAAGGTATGAAAGGTAAAGTACAGGATGATGCAAATGATGATTAATACAGCGGGCATAATGAGCTTCAGCCTTTGTTCGGCACGGATCTGATTTTCATATTGTCCGCTCCATTGAAGAAAGTAACCTTTGGGCAGTTTATCCATCGCTTCGGTCAATTTCTTTTTGGCTTCATCCACTGTGCTGCCCAGGTCCCGGTCCCTGACATTGAATAGCAATGTGCCCCTTAACATGGCATTTTCAGATGCTATCATCGGCGGCCCTTCGCTGAGCTCGATTTCCGCCAGGGCACCAAGGGGGACCGGTCCGAAATCCATAGTGATCAGGGGCAACCGTTTTATTTTTTCAATGGAATTCCGGAAGTCCTGTCCGATGCGGAGGTTGATGGAAAACCGCTGACGGCCTTCAACCGTTTGGGAAAGATTCATTCCCCCCAAAGCGCTTTCAATGAACATATTGACATCATCAACGGTCAAACCGTATCGTCCTAATTCCTCACGCTTGATTCGAATATCAAGGTATTTGCCTCCGGTAATGGGTTCCACATACAAATCCTTCACCCCGTCCACGTTTTCCAGTGTTTTCTTGAACACCTGCGCCAGCCGATTGATGGAGTCAAGATGCTGGCCGAAAATTTTTATTCCCACATCTGTACGGATACCGGTGGAAAGCATATTAATCCGGTTGATGATGGGTTGGGTCCAGCCATTGATCACTCCGGGTATCTGGAGCTTTGCGTTTAATTCGTTGATGATTTCATTTTTAGTGATTCCTTCCCGCCATTGGGATTGGGGCTTCAAGAGGATGATGGTTTCGATCATGGAAATAGGCGCATTATCTGTTGCTGTGCTGGCCCGCCCGGCCTTGCCCAGTACGTTTTGAACCTCAGGTACCGTGAGCATAAGCTTATCCTGGACCTGCATGATCCGTTTTATCTCCGCGTTAGAGATATCCGGAAGTGTAACGGGCATAAACAGAAGGGAACCTTCATCGAGGGGAGGCATAAACTCACGGCCGATTTTCAAGAGGTAGGGAATGCTCCCTGCGACCAGGGCAATGCTAAAAAACAAGGTTAGCTTTTTCCATTTCAGGCACCAACGGATCACGGGTGAATACAAAGCAATAAAGAAACGCGAAATGGGATGTTTGCTTTCAGAATACACCTTGCCCTTTAGGAGGACAACCATCAGGACCGGCACCAGGAAAACGGCGACCAAAGCAGATCCCGCCATGGCAAAAGTTTTCGTCCAAACCAGGGGTGAAAATAATTTATGCTCCTGTCCGGATAAAAAGAGGATCGGACTGAATGACACCAGGGTGACCATTATCGAACTGACCACCGCTTTTGCTATCAGTTTTGAAGATTCCTCAATGCGAAATTCCCTGTCTTGTTGACTCAGCATGTTTTTTAGTTTTCAAGTTCCCCGGTTAATGATTTCATCGTATTTTCCACCATTACAATACCGGCATCTACCAGGTCGCCGACGGCCAGGGCTACCCCTGCCAGCGACATGATATTGGAGGTGATCCCGAACCATTTCATCAGGATAAAGGCAATCAGGACAGACATCGGAATGGTGATCACCACGACCAATGCACTGCGGAGATGAAAAAGGAATACAAATAAGACCAGGGATACAATGATGATTTCCTCCAGCACCGCTTCCTTCAACGTAGCGATCGTGGCCCGAATCAACTCCGAACGGTCATAAGCCATTTTGAAACGAATCCCCGGAGGCAATCCTTTCTCCACCTCCTGCAAGCGCAATTTTAAACGGGTAATCACGTCGTTTGCATTCTCACCATAGCGCATGACCACGATACCCCCTACTTTTTCGCCTTCCCCGTTTTCCTCAACTATGCCCAGCCTCAATTCACCTCCCATTTGGACAGCGGCGAGATCCTTGATCCGTACCGGGATTGAATTAATATGCGCAACGGCTATATCTTCAACTTGTTTTATGTTTTGGATATAGCCCAGGCCCCGGATGATATAGCCCATGTCTGCTTGTTCAAATTTTCTCCCCCCGACATCTTTATTGTTTGACTCCAGGGCCCGGGCCACTTCCATGACCGGAATATTGTAATATTGAAGTTTTATGGGATCGACCACTACCTGGTACTGTTTTTGAAATCCGCCGAAGGAAGCCACTTCGCTTACGCCTTCCACCGTTTGTAAGGCAAAACGGATGTACCAATCCTGCAAGGCACGGAGTTCGCCCAAATCATATCCTGGTGCATCCAGGGTATACCAATAGACATGGCCAAGACCGGTTCCATCCGGCCCTAAAGAAGGTACCACGCCTTCGGGTAATAATTGTTGGGCAGAATTCAATCTTTCCAATACACGGGTTCTTGCCCAATAGATATCCACCTGGTCCTCAAAGATTACAAAGACAAAACTCATCCCGAACATACTGTTGGCCCTGATGTTTTTGACCCTGGGAAGTCCTTGAAGATTACTGACCAAGGGATAGGTGACCTGATCCTCCATGATCTGAGGTCCACGGCCCATCCACTCGGTGAAAACGATCACCTGGTTTTCTGAGAGATCGGGTATGGCATCCACGGGAGTGGTTTTGACCGCATAGAATCCATAGGCGGCAATGCCGGCGGCGACCAGCAGAACGATAATCCGGTTCCGAAGCGCTCCTTCAATAAGCTTGTCTATCATAATGAATGCATTAGGCCCGTTATCAACAGCTATAATAAAATACCCCGGTTCGCCCAGGCAGTTGCTTCCAATTTTCCGGCATCAGCCATTACCTATGGTTTTTAAATATCCAGTTCACTTTGTACATCTTGTGAAATTGATCAAATTGGATCAACTCCGCATCGTTATTAAACTGGGCATCCAATGCATCGTGGAAAGCGTGGTTATCCGGGAAAGTTTTTTTTAAGTTCTCCTTGGTGAGCTGGGTTAACACCGCAATCGAATCCGTGGTAAAAAAATATTTTGGTGCATATTTATCCGCTTCCTTGGCCGAATGGGCCGTATGCTCATACTTGTACAGGATGATGGCTTCTCCCGGATTGAGAATTTCGTAGTTCTTTGATGTTGCCGCTGCCGTGGAGGTAATGGAACCTTTTTGAGCGGAGGAACAACTTTGTTGAATCAACAACAGGCTGATTACAAAAACGATCAACCGGTCTAAACTTTTTATTGTGGTTTTCATATTTAAATATTTATAGTTGTTATAAAAATCAATACATCATGGTAATCCCCATTCCCCATCCCATGTCGCTGTCATAATGGGAGGAGAAAGAAAGGTTTTTTGTCAATATATATTGCAGTCCTGCCATATATTCACGGTCTGAATTGTACATCAGGCCCATCCTGAGCCGTTTGCTCAACGGAATATCTTCACGTCCCAATTCAAGGCGCAGCCTTCCATCCATATCTATCCGGGCATCGGCTTTAAATAGCAGAGGGAGGGTATACTGCACCCCAAAACACAAGGCCCCCCGTTGATCTTTGGTATTGACCTGGCCAAACCAATTTTTTTCACGCTCATCCGACTTCCGGTACCTCCAGTCAAAACCAAGATAAGGCATCAACCATTGCATTTTTCCGAGGTAACGGCCAAAGTGGGTTTCCGTTTCATAACCGTGGTAATCGTGGTAGGCCAGGCGCCATTCGATACCCATGCTCCATCGGGTGTTTTGCAACATCATTTCCCCGTCATTGCCATTGCTTGCAAAATCATTCTGAAACATAAAATGAAACTCCCGGTCATCGCGGTACAATTTTTTCAGGGAAGCGGCAGGGTCGGCTATCTCGGGGTGGGGCGGTGAATCTGCATAACTGAATATCCTGCCCATCCCGCTCATCATATGATACAAAATATGGCAGTGGAAGAACCAGTCGTGGGTTTCGGTGGCTGCAAATTCAATGGTGTCGGTTTCCATGGGAAAGATATCCAGCACGTTTTTCAGGGGGGCATATTCACCCTGACCGTTCAACAACCTGAAAAAATGTCCGTGCAAATGCATGGGGTGCCGCATCATAGAGCCGTTGTAGAGGATGATCCGGATATTTTCCCCTTTCCGGATGAGGATTTTGTCGGTTTCCGAGACCGTTTTATTGTCGAGGCTCCAGACATATCGGTTCATATTGCCACTGAGTTCAAACCGGAAGGTCCGGGAAGGGGCTTCCGGAAGGTTCGTTTTGACCGGAGAACGAAGCATGGCATAATTCAGGGTGATGAGTTCGGGCAATTCTTCGTGGCCAGCCGGGTGGGCTTGCCTTTGTTTCCGTTTTGTCGGGCCGGTGATTTCAGGGTACATTACGACATTCATGTCCATTTGCTGCAAGCTCATATTCATGCCCATGTCATCGAGATCCCCGTTCATTTTCATCATGTCATTCATCATCTTCATGCCTTCGAAATATTTCAGCCGCGGCAGGGGAGACGCTGGTTTTTTAATCCCCCGGCCCAACCAGAGGGAGGTGGATTTTACACGGTCTTCCGAGGTGGCCAGGAACTCACAGGCAGTGCCTGATTCCGGTATGGTCAGGATCACGTCGTACGTTTCTGCAACAGCGATGATCATCCGGTCCACATGTACCGGCACGACATCCGGCCCGTCGTTTGCAATGACCGCAATCTTACCCCCCGCGTACTTCAGCCAGAAATAAGTGGAAGAGCTCCCGTTGATGATTCTCAAACGGATTTTATCTCCTGCCTTGAATGCCGGGGCTTCCGATTGTGCTTGCCCATTGCTCAGGAAGCGGTCATAGTATACGTCGCTCACATCCATGGCCAGCATCCGTTTCCATTCGTTGACCAGCTTTGTTTTGAAATGGCCTTCCCGGATGGCTTCGGCATAACTTTGGGTAGCCCCTTTTTTAATGGCATACCAGTCGGTGGCATTATGGAGTTTACGATGTATTTCAAAGGGTTTTTCATCACTCCAGTCGCTGAGCACCAGGGAATAATCCGGCAGCTGGTCTTCTTCCCTCCAGGTCGGGTCCCCGGGCCTTTTGCGGATGATAAAGGCGCCATACATGCCGCTTTGTTCCTGCAGCCTGGTATGGCTGTGGTACCAGTAGGTGCCGTTTTGAACCAATTTGAATGTATAGAGATGGCTTTGACCTGGAAGAATCGGCCTGGTGGTGAGGTAAGGCACCCCGTCGTATTGGTTGGGCAGAATCAATCCATGCCAGTGAATGGAAGTTTCTTCATCCAGCCTGTTGTGGACATAAATGACTGCGCTGTCCCCTTCGGTAAATTCAAGCGTGGGCATGGGAATTTGACCATTGACCGCGATGGCCTTCCTGGGCTTGCCTGTAAAATGGACGATGGTATCCGTGATGAATAAATCGTACCGGACTATTTTTGTTTCAGCCTTTGACCACAGGAACGACAATAAAAAAAACAACACCCCTTTCCCGGCTTTACCAATAGATAAATTCAGGATCGAAAATCTTACGCTGAGCACGGAATATTGAAACTTCATAAAAACAAGTTTGTGAATTAAAACCGGCTCCCGGTTTTATTGCTTAATGGTTTCAACCGTCCGTCCGCAGGTTAGCATCGAAGAACCGTAATAAGGATTCTTTATGGGATTTTCTTTACTCAGCCAGTAGGCTCCTTTACCCCCATTGGCCATAGGACAATACTGATAATACACAGCGTCCACAGGTTTGGAGGAATTAATCAGAATGTGAATGTTTTCCGAAAGCCGGATAAAATATTCACGTTGTTTGGCAATTTTAGTTGCACTGGCCAGGGACCGGGAATCCTGCTTAAGTTCTTTTTCTACCTTCATCCAGGCCATATGTTCTTCATGGCCGAGTTTGGCCATTTCAATTTTTTCAAGTGCTTCGGACAAACGGACTGCATATATGGAGGCATTTTCAACGTCGGATTTTACCAGGGCATCCTTTATTTGAAAATAGGATTGAAAAACATCATTGAATGATCCGCTTTCGGATGGAATGGGTTGATTGAAAGCGCTGCCGGTCAGGACAACGGCCAGGATCAGGACAGGTCGGAATGGTTTCATGATAGAAGGAAAGGATTTAGATGAATAAATAACAAAGGATCCGGGAGGAAACCCGGAATCAACAACAAGAAAAAGAAAGGCTAAATCCTGAAAACGCGGTTGCGGAGATAGACCGCGACGGAATTTAAGGGTGGCGTAATCCAATCCACCGGATTGGTTGTGCTGAGGTCCTGAAGGCGGATATAAAGTGGATTGGGATGAAAATCCGGCAGCGCCGGAGAGATCAGTGGCGGGTTCAGGGCGAAGGAAGTACCAGGGGATTTTTGATCCACACTGGTTTTCAGGACATGGTGTTCGTCCCTGCAGCAACCCTTATCCTTCGCATCGGACTTATCCATTCCGCATTTACCGCACACGTCCGGGAGTTCGAGACCCAGGCTCCAACCGGCCAGCCGGCCCATGCAGTAATGCGTATGCAGGGTAAGCCCGGTTGAGGTCCCGAGGTAGATCAGCAATAAAAAACCGGACAATAACTTTCTCATAAAGCTCAGGCCAAAGTTAAGGGCAAATTCAATCATTGGGTTATGGAATCCTGCTTAAAAATTTTAAAAAGCTGACCTCTTTAAGCTATTTCAGAGCATGGTTATAAGCATGAAGAGGCTCATTCCGATCATCAGCGCATCCTCTGCTATGGTTACCGTGCTCATTGGCAGATTAAAGATTTTACCCAGGCAGGCGCATTGAATGATCCGTTTATTCAATACCGTTTGAAGCACGCCTACCAGGCTCAGGCCCATGACCAAAAAGGCGATCGCATTGGTGGCCAGGGGAAACCATCCTGCCAGGTAGGAAAGGCCAAGGAAAAGTTCGACAAATGCATAAATATATCCCCAGGGCGCCCACCTTTTGGCCAGGATATCGTAACGGGAATAAGTTTCCGCAAATCCTTTCAGATCGAGCATTTTGAAAAAAGAAAATACCAGGAAAAATCCGCCCATAAAATGATTCATCCACCGCATCCAAACAAAAACTTCACGCTGGGCCTCGATAAAAAGCGTGAGTCCCAGGAGATAGGCGAAAACCAGCAGGATGGGTTTATAGATTTGAATCCGGGATTTTGTCTTTAAATCTGCCGGCGCCTTAGGTAGAAGGGAGATTTTATATTTAGGGCCCAGGCTTTGCTGGAGTTCAGAGATTGGAATGGTTTTTTCCAGTTCCAGTTTTGCCTGTTGTGCAATTTTGGACACTTCAGCTGATTTTACATGGGGCAGGGACTGCAGGGCATTTTTGACCGCGACTTCGCAGGATCCGCAGGTCATTCCGGTGACGGTATAGGTTTGTACCATGGATATTGGTTTTAGGATACAAAAATGAGAGCAACTGGTCCGAAGGCTGTTATATTATTCCGTAAAAGAATTGCAAGTAATTGTCGACAAAGCAGGACTGCCTTGTTGGGGGGCTTACCCAAAAGCGAAACTGGCGGTGAAAATAAAGAGTTGAGTTATGGTTGTTAAGTCGAAGCTTGGCCCCGGCAAAACGGCGTTTGTATTCATCACCATTATCCGGGGTTTCTCCGTTTCTCCACGCCGGTTACCCGGAAACCACTTTATCCAACGACTTCCTCAATCCCCCGATTTTTTTAAATGCACTGGGCGTGAGCCCTGTAAGTTTTTTAAACTGGGACGATAAATGGGCTACGCTGCTATACCCCAGCTTCCAGGCGATTTCACTGAGGGAAAGTTCATCATAGACCAGGAGCTCTTTTGCCTTTTCTATTTTTTGCAGTATAAAAAATTGTTCAATAGTCATGCCTTCTACGCTGGAAAATAAACGGGAAACATAAGAATAATCTTTATGTAAAGCTTTACCCAGGAATTCACTGAGACCGAAATGCCCTTCAATGGCCGCTTTTTGCACCAGGCCGATGAGCAGGCTTTTTATTTTTTCGATTTGTTTTTGTTTTTGGTTGTCCAGCAGTTCAAAACCAAGCGCCCTCAGGTTGTGGTCCAGGAGCTGTAATTGTTGTGCAGTGGGTTCCTGGGCCAATTCCACTTCACCCAGGGTTATGGAGGTGGGATACAGCTTCAGTTTTTCCAATTCCTGGCTGACCACCAACACGCAGCGGTTGCAAACCATGTTTTTTATATAGAGTATTTTGTTCCCCATTTTCGGATTACCTTTACGCCCTTTCCCGGAAGCTTATATTAAATAACCATTGAATTTTAATCATCACTAAATTGATTATCCAAACCACTTAATAATACTAAGAATCTTAATATGACTACGACAAAAATACTGATCAGGAGCCTGGCTTTTACCTGCCTGGCTTTTTATTCATTAAGCAGTTTTGCTCAGAACGTCGCCACTAAATGGACTTTTCTGGTTTATTTAATAGGGTCGGACCTTGAAAGCCGTGGTGGAGCCGGGAGCAGCGATTTGAATGAAATGATGGCCATCGGATCCAATCCCTATGTCAATCT